>NZ_JAGRQM010000019.1:0-100815 GCF_018132775.1 Gordonia sp. SCSIO 19800
GACTCGCCTAGCGGCTCGTTGCCGGCTCAACCAGCGGGGGTGGGCGACTCGCCTAGCGGCTCGTTGCCGGCTCAACCAGCGGGGGGCGACTCGCCTAGCGGCTCGTTGCCGGCTCAACCAGCGCAGGGGGGGTATCGGCTCGACCAGCGGAGGGCGCGGCGAAGGGTCCTGTCACGCATCGCAACAGGACCCTTCGTGACGCTCGCAAGCTCGCTCCTCAGGGATCGGAGGGTGACGCTCGCAAGCTCGCTCCTCAGGGATCGGAGGGTGACGCTCGCAAGCTCGCTCCTCAGGGATCGGAGGGTGACGCTCGCAAGCTCGCTCCTCAGGCTCAGCGGGCGAGCTTGAGTACCTCGCCCCAGCCGATCCGCGAGCCGGTGCGCAGGATGGACCGCTGGTAGATCCGCGCGGCGATCCAGGTGGCGGCCGCGCACGCGGCGCCCATCAGGCCGAAGGTGACGATGATCTGGACGGCATCGGTGTCACCGGTCGCGATGCGCATCGGCATGAGTGCCGCGCTGAACGGCGGTATCCAGCTGAGCACCTCGATCAACGTCGAATCCATTGCCTGCACACCGAAGATGCCGGAGTACAGCACCGCGACCGCGAGGAATGTCAGCGGCGCGGACGACGAGTTCAGCTCCTCCTGCCGGGAGACGATGGCCCCGGTTGCCGCGTAGAGCGAGGAGAAGAACAGGAAGCCGAGGAGGAACCAGGCGATCACCGCCGCGAACATCCCGATGGCGGCGCCCGGAAGGGTGAGGATTCCGGTCGCGGTGCCCGCGATCAGCGCGGTGGCACCGAGCAGCACCACCTGCCCGAGGGCGACCACACCGATGCCGATGATCTTGCCCCACAGCAGATGCAGCGGCTTGATGGTCGCCAGGAGCAGTTCCACGACGCGCGACGTCTTCTCCTCGACGACGCCGACGGCGACCATCGTGCCGCCCATCATGATCGCGGTGACGAGCAGCACCACCCCGACCATCGCGATGAGCAGGCGCTGTCCCTCGTCGGGGTTGTCCGGTTCGGTCTGCGAGACCGAGATGTCCACGGTCGGCAGGGTGGCGGAATCGACACCGCGTTCGGCCAGTGCCGCAGAGAGATTCGCCTGCGACACCGCGGTGCGGATCGGGCCCTCCACAGCCGGTTCGAGGCTGTCCTTGGTGATGATCACATACGATCCCGGCGTCTCTCCGGGCACCAGCGCGGCCTTCACGTCGCCGCTGTTGACCCGATCGCGTGCCTGTTCGACGGTGTCGGCCGGCTCGGTGGCGATCGTCGTGCCGGAGGCCTCACCGATGGAGACGATGGATTCGGTGACGGCGGCCGGCTGACCCACGACGGCGACCTTCTCGACGTCGTCGCCGCCGGAGAACAGGTTGATGATGATGGACCCGGCGACGATCACGATCATCAGCAGCGCGGTACTGACGACGAAGGACTTGGTCTTGGCGCGCGTGGTGATCTCGCGGCCGGCGACGAGTCGGATCGCCTGTGCGGCAGATGCTCTCGGATCGGAACCGGTGGTTGCCACCGGGGTGTCGGGTAGCGTGGTCATGCGGAAACCACCTCTCGGAACAGGTCGGTCAGGGACGGGGTCGAGGTCGCGAACCGGTGCACCGGCCCGTTCCGGAGGGCGGTCGCCAGGATCAGCTGATCGTCGGCGATATCCGGGTCGATCAGCAGGCGGGTCGTCTCGCCGTAGTCGACGCCGCGGACACCGGGCAGGGAGTCGGCCCACGCGACATCGGCACGCGGCCCGGTGATCTCGAGGGTGATGCCCTCGCGTGCACGCAGGTCGTCGACCGTGCCGAGGGCGCGCATCTCACCGCGCGCGATGATGCCGACACGGTTGCAGAGCCGCTGGACGAGGTCGAGTTGGTGCGAGGAGAAGATCACCGGGATGCCCTCGGCTGCCTTCTCTTTGAGCACGTCGCTCATCACGTCGACCGCGACGGGGTCCAGGCCGGAGAAGGGCTCGTCGAGTACCAGGACGCTGGGATCGTGGACCAGGGCGGCGGCGAGCTGGACCCGCTGCTGGTTGCCGAGGCTCAGGTCGGCGACGTTGTCGTCGTGGCGGGCGCCCACGCCGAGGCGGTCGGTCCACCGCTTGACGGAGTCCTGCGCCTCGGCCGCCGACATCCCGTGCAGCCGTGCGAGAAAGGTCAGCTGTTCGCCGACTTTCATCTTGGGGTACAGGCCTCGCTCCTCGGGCATGTACCCGATTCGACGACGCAGATCGAGGTCGATCGGCTGGGTGCCGAGGCGAACCTCTCCGGCATCGGCGGCCAGCACGCCGAGGATTATGCGCATGGTGGTGGACTTGCCGGCGCCGTTGCTGCCGACGAACCCGAAGATCTCACCCGGGTCGACGGAAAAGGTCATGTCGCGCAGCGCGATGAGGTCTCCATACCGTTTGTGGAGCCCGTCGACGATCAGTGGTGCGGTCATTGCGCACTCTCCTCACTGGGAATGGTTGTCGTATCCGATGGCAGTGCTTCGAGATCCTCGGGGTCCGGATCCGCCATCCACCAGGCGGTGAGCATGGTCGGTACGCAGATCGCGGCCAGGACGAGCGTGATGAGCAGGATGGCCGATCCGTAGACCGCCTGGCCGGACACCTGGTCGTCGAAGCTGAGGACGACCAGCACCGCGTACGGGATGAACATCAGGCTGTACAGAACGGTGAAACCGATGGAACGCGCCGAATTGCGTTGCGCCACCTGGATCTCATCGAGAGCGGTGACCGGCGTGTCGGCGATCGACCCGGTGACGATCCGCGTCAGGTACAGGGTCGTGATGATGCCGGCGAGTCCGATCAGGAAGGGCACCAGAAAGATACCGGTGTCGAAGAACGCGAGAATCGAGCTGAGGATCAGCAGGATGGCGAAGAACGCCTGCACGAGCACGAGTCGTCGATAGGTTCGCCGGGTGCGCCACGAGGTGAGGCGGTGTGCGTTCTTGTCGTTGAACTCCTGGTGCCGGCGGCCCCGCCACTCCTCGTAGCGGCGCCAGAGGGCGGGTGTGGCCTCCTCGGGGATGGCCGAATTGGGGTCGTTCATCGTTCACCTCCGGACTCGTCGGTGTGGGTGGCTGGGTGCAGTTCTTGACGGGGCGACGATTGGCGCCGGTACAGCGCCGACGACATCGCCTCGAACTCGTGCCGGCTGAACACCGCCTCCACCGGTAAATCGAAGACGTCGCAGATGCGGAACGCCAGGTCGAGGCTGGGGTAGTTGTCGCCGCGCTCGAGTGCGCCCACCGATTGGACGTTGATGCCGACGACTGCGGCGAGTTCGGCCCGCGACATCCGACGCTCCGCCCGCAGCACGCCGATGCGGTTGTAGATGGGGAGCTTTTCCCCACGGCGTATTGGACTCACCTGACTCAGTGTTGTGAAAACACAACACCTTGTCAAGTGGTGACAACTACGCCGTGTTCCCAGAAGAGCGTAAGGGCACCCCGAGCAGCTCGGCCGCGACCCGTGCCGCCTCCCGCCCGGCGCGATTGGCCCCGATCGTCGAGGCCGACGGGCCGTAGCCGAGCAGTTGGATCCGGGGATCGGCGTCGACGACCGTCGCGAGGCGGCCGGCCATCGTGATGCCGCCACCCGGCGCGCGCAGGCGTAACGGGGCGAGATGGTCGATGGCGCTGCGAAAACCGGTGTTCCAGAAGATGACGTCGACATCCAGGTGCTCCGGGACGTCCGGGTGATCGGGGGAGTCGCCGGATGGTCCGTCGCAGTCCCAGCACACCCCGGTCTCGGTGATGCGTGTGAACATCGGGCGCCACGCGAGGATTCCGTCGCGCTGCGCGGCCGCGATCGCGGGGGTGAGTGCCAGCCCGGTGACCGACACCACCGAGGTGGGTGGGAGCCCGGCGCGCACCCGCCGTTCGACGCGGGCGACGGCCTCGCGCCCCTGCTCGGGGGTGAACGGTTCCGGGTTGAAGACGGGCTCGCGCCGGGAACACCAGAACGTCTCGCTGCCGGGCGCCTCCCGGGCGATCTCGATCAACAATTGGATGGCGGAGATGCCCGCGCCGACGACCAGGACCCGCTTGCCCTCGAACTCCGCGGGCGAGGTGTAGTCGTGCGTGTGCAGCTGCCGGCCGCGGAAATCGGCGGCCCCGGGGATATGTGGGATGAACGGACGGTCCCAGGTGCCGGTGGCGTTGACGATGAGTTTCGAGGTGACCGACCCGCCGTCGCCCAGCTCGGCGCGGAAGCCGTCGTCCTCGCGGCGCACGGCGCGCACGTGCACGGGTCTATGCACGGTCAGACCGAACTTCTCCTCGTACCGCCCGAAGTACTCGGGGACGGCGGTGGCCGCCGGGAGCTCATCACAGTCCAGGCCGAGAGCCTCGACGAGGCCCCACCCCGGCAGGTCGTGGACGCGGTTGGCGGTGGCGAGGGTGAGCGTCGGCCACCGGAACTGCCAGGCCCCGCCGGGCCCGGGGGCGTGGTCGAGCATCTGGTAGCGATCGCCGAGGCCGAACCGCTCGAGAAAATAGGCCGCCGACAGTGCGGCCTGTCCGCCGCCGATGATCAACACATCCGAGTGCGGTGCGGGCGCTGCGCCGGCCGGGGAGATCTGCACGTCCCCACCTTGTCACGACGTGTCGAATGGGTGCGGTGGGTAGGTTGGGGCCCATGATTCACTCCACCACCGACGGGGCGGTCGTCACGATCGAGCTGGACCGGGCCGACAAGCGCAACGCCCTGAACGACGAGATGCTCGCCGGCCTGTCCGATGCGTTCGACGCCGCCCTCGCGTCCGGCGCGCGCGCCATCGTGGTGACCGGGCGGGGGCCGGTGTTCAGTGCCGGCGCCGACCTGTCCGGTCCCGTGTACGAGAAGGGCTTTCTCGACACCCTCGTCGGGACCCTGAAGAAGATCGAGTCATCCCCGGTGCCCGTGCTGGCGGCGCTGAACGGCTCCGCGATCGGCGCAGGATTGCAGCTGGCGATGGCCGCCGACCTCCGGGTGATGGCGCCGGATGCGATTGCGGGCATACCGGCGGCGAAACTCGGAGTCGCCGTTGATGAATGGACCATCCGACGCCTGGTGTCGCTGGTGGGGGCGGGGCAGGCCCGGGGGATGCTGATCGGGTGCGATCCGCTGACCGCCGACCGTGCGCACGCACTCGGGTTCGCCAACCGCATCGGCGACCTCGCCGACGCGCAGCATTGGGCGGACACGATCGCCGGCCTCGCCCCGTTGACGCTGCAGCATTACAAGCTCGTGCTGAACGGCGACGGTGCGCGCGACGCCGCGCCCGAGGATCGGGCGGCGGCGATGATGCGCGCGTGGGAGAGCGACGACCTGCGGGAGGGCCGTGCGGCCCGGGCCGAGAAGCGTCCGCCGCGGTTCACCGGGTCCTGACCCGGAGGGACGCTACCGGCGGTGGATCGGTCCGTCGCCGGCGTGCAGCGGTGCGCCGGTGGCGCCGTGCCGCTCGGCGATGAGTTGCGCCGAGATGGCGACTGCGACCTCGCCCGGGGTGTGTCCGCCGAGATCGAGGCCCAGGGGTGAGCGCAGCCGGGCGAGTTGGATGTCGTCGACGCCCGCCTCGCGGAGGCGTTGGTCGCGATCGGCGACCGTCCGCCGCGACCCGAGTGCACCGACGAAGCCGAGTTGCCGGCAGCCGAGTGCCACCTGCAGGGTCGGGACGTCGAACTTCGGGTCGTGCGTCATCACGCAGACCGCCGTCGACGGACCCACCCGGCCGTCCCGGATCTGTTCCGCCAGATAGCGATCCGGCCAGGAGACGACGACCTCGTCGGCGTCGGGGAAGCGTTCGGGGGTGGCGAACACCGGTCGTGCGTCGACGACCGTCACCCGCATGCCGAGGCCGGCCCCGATAGAACTGAGTGCACGCACGAAGTCGTTGGCGCCGACCAGGATCAACCGGGCCGGCGGCCCGAAGGTCTGCACGAAGGTCCGGGGACGTTCGTCGGACGGGGCATCGCAGTCGTCGACGCCGATGAGGCCGGTCCGGCCGGTGGCAAGGAGGTCGGCGACGTCGCGGTCGAGGCGGCGCCACGGCTGCTGTGAGGCGGCGGTGGCGAAGTACCAGTCGGTCTCGTCGGTGAGGGTCGTGGCCCACGAGACGGGTTCGCCGGCGTCGATCGCCGCCGCGAGTCGGTCGAGCTGGCCGCGCCGACCGCTGCTCGGTGCGACACGTTCGACGAGAACTTCGATCTGCCCGCCGCAGGTCAGACCCGGCGCGGGACTGTCGGGATCGTCGACGCCGTACTGTTCGACGATCGCGACCCCGTCGGCGAGGACGTCGCGGGCGGTGTGCACGAGAGCTGATTCGACGCAGCCACCGGACACCGAACCGATCACGGTGTCGTCCTCGGTCACGATCATGGCCGCGCCGAGCTCGCGGGGTGCCGATCCCGACGCGCCGACAACCCGGCAGAGTGCCACCGGACGCGCGTCGTCGCCGTCGAGGAGTTCGGTCAGGGACCGCAGGACGTCGCGCATGTACTCCAGTGGACCAGATCTCCCCGACTGCGGCCACGTGGGCGGCGGCCGGCCGACGTCACGACTTCTCGATGATCCCGGGGGCGCTGGCCGAACCCGCCGCACGGTAGCCGAACATGCGGCTGAGATCGGCGGCCGCGGAGACGACGGTCGCGGTCAGCTCCTCCGTGTCGTCCGGGTCGAGCCGATAGCGCGGGCCGGAGACGCTCAGGGCCCACACGATGGTGCCCGTGTGATCGCGTACCGGTGCGGCAATCGCCACCAGCCCGACCTCGAGTTCCTCCACCGCCATCGCCCAACCCCGGCGCTCGACCTCGCGCAGGTCGGCGACGAGGTCGTCGATGTCGACGACCGTGTGGTCGGTGAACCTGGTCAACCCGCCCGCGAAGGTCTCGCGCGCCTCGTCTTCGGACAGACCTGTGAGCAGGACCTTCCCCGAGGACGTCGCGTGAGCGGGGGAGGCCTGGCCCACCCAGGTGCGGAGGGCGACCGCGGACGGTCCTTTGGCCTCGACGACGTTGATCGCCTGCGACTCGGCGAGGACGGCGAGATTGGTGGTCTCACCGGTCTGCGCGGCCAGCGCGTCACAGGTGTCCTGCCCACATCTGGTCATGTCGAGGGTTGCCATCGTCGACCCGGCGAGGCGGACCACCGTGAGGCCGATCCGGTACTTGCGACCGTCCGGTACCTGCTCGACGAAACCGCGTGCCTCGAGTGAGGAGACGATTCGGGAGACGGTGGATTTGTGGACGCCGAGCTCGTTGGCGAGTTCGGTGATGCCGGCCGACCCGGCGGACCCGATGAGCTCCAACACCTGCAGTGCCCGATCGACCGCGCCCCCCGGACGTTCGGTCTCCGCACTCTGCTCAGTCATCGCAGCGCCCAGGGTACCGGTCGGGGCGGGTGGGACCGGAACCGCGTCGCGAACCGCGGCAAGCCGTCCCGGGCGGGTCACGGGCGTCGGTGGGTACCCGGAACCGCTCATCTCCGGGTCCGGGTCATCTGAGGATCGACCACCGGGTCGGCGATGACGACGGCCGTGTGATGGGTGGTCTGGTAGGCGACGTCGACCGAGGTGTCGTCGGGGAGGTCGGCGGGCAACCAGGCGTAGGCCAGGCACGCGCCGACCGTCGCCGACCACCCGGCGCTGGTGACGTAGCCGACGACCCGGCCGCCCACCGATACCGGCTCCTTGCCCAGGACGACCGCCGCCGGATCGACGAAACGCAGGGTGCGCAGCGTGTTCGGCGCATCACGCTCGGCCAGGGCGGCGCGGCCGAGGAAGTCGTCCGCGGTCTTGCGGATGGCGAAACCGAGCCCGGCAGCAGCGGGCGTGTGCTCGGTGGTCATGTCGGAACCGGCCGCCCGATAACCCTTCTCGATCCGCAGGCTGTTGAAGGCGATCCGGCCGGCCGCGATGATGCCGTGGGGATCGCCCGCCGCTGCCACCGCGTCCCACAGCGCCGGTCCGTCGGCCGCGGAAGTGTAGATCTCCCAACCGAGTTCGCCCACGTACGAGACCCGCATCAATGTCACCGGGATTCCGGCCACGGTGGTGGTGAGCGCACGGAAGTAGCGGAGGCCGTCGTTGGTGAGGTCGGCCGGCGTGAGCGGTGCCAGCACGTCGCGCGCCAGCGGGCCCCAGAGACCGAGACAGCAGGTGGCCGTGGTGATGTCGCGCAGGACGACCGAGCCGTCCGCCGGGAGGTGCCGGTTGATCCAGTCGAAGTCCAGCGGACCGTTGGCGCCCACCTGGAACACGTCGGCGGCGAGCCGGGCGACGGTCAGATCCGAACGGATGCCGCCCTTCTCGTCGAGCATCAGCGTGTAGGTCACCGAGCCGACGGACTTGTCCATCTTGTTGGTGGTGAGGTGTTGGAGAAGGGCGAGCGCACCCGGACCCGACAGCTCGAACCGGGTCAGCGGGGTCATGTCGTACATCGCGACGTGGCTGCGGGTGTGCGCCGCCTCGGCGACGGAGACAGGCGACCAGTGCCGGGCCGACCAGCTGTCGCGCTCCGGTATGACGAGCCCGTCGGCGAGCTTCTGATCGAGCAGCGGACGGTTGGCCTCGTACCAGGCGGGTCGTTCCCAGAGCCCGCTCTCCCAGAACTCGGCGCCGAGTGCGGCCTCGCGGTCGTGGAACGGGCTGAGACGCACGTTGCGCGGGGCCTTGCGCTGATCGTGCGGGTGGATGATGTCGTAGACCTCCACGAAGGCCTGCGAACTCGTGGTGAGGATGAAGTCGTCGGTGAGTGCGTCGTCTTCGAAGCGGTACAGGTCGGTCTCGTGGACGTCTATACCGGGGGTGCCGTCGATCATCCACTCCGCCATCGTCTTCGCGACGCCCGCCGAGTGGGTCACCCACACGGCCTCGGCGACCCAGAAACCGGCCAGGTCGCGATGTTCGCCCATGACCGAATGGCCGTCGGGGGTGAACGAGAAGATCCCGTTGAAGCCCTCCTCGACCTTGCCGTTGCCGAGTTCGGGTAGCAGGGCCACCGAGTGCTGCCACGCGTCGTCGAAGTCCTCCGGGGTGAACATGAGCTTGGAGGGCATGTCCGCCAATGTGATCGCGGTGTCGTGGTCCAGATCGCCCACGTCCGAGGGCATCGGCCGGTGACCGTAATAGCCGATGCCGATCCGGTCGCCGTGTTCGCGGTAGTACAGGTCGCGGTCCTGGTGGCGCAGGATCGGCAACGTCGCCTCGGCCAAAGCGGAGTTGACGCCCCTGCGAGAGGCGACGGGGGTGGTGATCGCGTATTGATGGGCCATCGGTACCAACGGGATGGTCAGTCCCACCCGGCGGCCGAATTCGCGGCCCCAGAAACCGGTGCAGCACACCACGATGTCGGCGTCGACGACTCCGGTCGTGGTGCGCACCCCGCGCACCTCGCCGTTGGCCTCGACCACGTCGATGACCTCTTGTCCGCCACGGAACTCGGCGCCGCGCGCCATCGCGCGGCGGGCCTGGGCCTCGACCGCGCGCAGCGCTTTCGCGAGGCCGTCGTTCGGCGTGTGCAGCCCGCCGAGGACGGCGTCGCGTTCGAGGAGCGGATGCATCGCAGCGCATTCCGCGGGGTCGACGAGTCGGTGTTCGATGCCACGAGCGGCCGCCCACCCGGCCTTGCGATGCAGGTCCTCCCACCGTTCCAGGGTGGTGGCCAGTTCCAGTCCGCCCACCGGGTTGAAGCACCAACCGTCGGGATGAGCGAGCGCGGAGAACTTCTCGATCGTATAGGAGGCGAGCGCGGTCATCGTCTTGGACGGATTCGTCGCGAAGACGAGGCCCGGCGCGTGCGACGTCGACCCGCCGGTGGCGAAGAGCGGGCCGCGGTCGAGGACGGTGACGTCGGTCCAACCGCGCTGGGTGAGCTCGTCGGCGAGTGAGGTACCGACGATGCCGGCGCCGACGATCACGACTTTCGGTGCAGCCATGGGGAACAATCCTTTTCGGGCAGGTGTGGGGTCTGTAGGAGCCGGGTCCGGGGCCGGTCAGGTGAAGACGACGGTGCTGGTCCCGTTCATCAGCACCCGGTACTCGCTGTGCCACCGCACGGCGCGCGACAGGGCGAGTGCCTCGGCGTCGCTGCCGACGGTGGCAAGGCGCCGCGGATCATGCGTGTGGTCGATGCGGATGACCTCCTGCTCGATGATCGGGCCTTCGTCGAGATCGGGGGTCACGTAGTGCGCGGTGGCGCCGACGTACTTGACGCCGCGCTGGTGCGCCTGGTGATAGGGCTTGGCGCCCTTGAACCCCGGCAGGAACGAGTGATGGATGTTGATCGCCCGGCCACGCAAGGCCGAACAGGTCTCGTCGGAGATGATCTGCATGTACCGGGCGAGGACGACCAGATCGACGTCGTAGGACGACACCAGGTCGAGCATCGCGTTCTCGGCCGCCGGCTTGGTCTCCGGGGAGACCGGGAGGTGGTGGAACGGAAGGCCGGCCGATTCGGTCATCGGGGCCAGGTCGGTGTGGTTGGAGGCGACCGCGACGAGCTCGCCGCCGAGGGTGCCCGACCGCCAGCGGAAGATCAGGTCGTTGAGGCAGTGCCCGAGTCGAGAGACCATCACCAGGATCCGCCGCGGCGTCTGGTCGTTGATCGAGAACTCGGCGCCCAGGCCGCTGGCGAGATGATCGAAGGCTGCCGACAGCTGCTGCGAGCCGGACTCGTGGGCGGACGCGAATTCGGTTCGCACGAACAGGGTGTGGGTCATCGGGTCGTCGTACTGCTGATGGTCGAGCACCTCGCAACCGTGTCTGTAGAGGAACGAGCTGATCGCGTGCGTGACGCCGCTGCGCGACGGGCATCGCAGGGTGAGGGTGAATCGGTGAGACATGGGGTTCCTCTACGGCAGCGGGGAAGGAGCGGGCACGATGGCGTACTCGGTGGCGGCGTCGACGAGCCACGCGGCGAGGTAGTCGGCGTAGGAGTTGCGGACGAGGAGGGCGAATCCGTCGGGAACGCGATGCACGATCACCGCGGCCTGGGCCAGCAGTGTCTGGGCCACGTCGTCGGGCCCGAAGGTCCTCGGCGACAGATCGATCGCGCAACCGTGGGCGAGGATCGTCTCGGCGTGCGGGCCGCCGACGACGAGGCGGGTGCGCTGGCCGGAGGCATCGGCGACATACGCGCCGCCCTGCGCACGGTCGGCCATCGCCGCGGCGAACTCGTGCGGTGCGATGCCGGCCGCGTAGGCGAGATACTCGTCGGGACCCAGCCAGACGACCGTGGTGTCCCCGTCGCGCGTCATTCGGCAGGCGCCGGGCAGGTCGAGCTGCTCCGCCGCGACGGGTTCAGTCGGTCGGATCACCGTCTGCGCCACCGGGGTCGGGCGCAGCAGTACGGCCGGGGCCAGTTCGGCGAGTCGCGCCGACCAGTTCTGCAACGGTGGGACCGGTTCGAGCGCGCCGGTGTCCGGCAGAGAGTGCACGGTGGTGTCAGCCATCGCGTCGGGCTCCTTCCGCGTCGACGAAAACGGTTGTGGTGATCTCGACTTCGCACAGCGTGTCGCCGATGGGGACATCGAGCCGGCTGCCGATGAGGTCGCGACCGCCCTTCACCAGCGCAAGGGCGAACGGGCGGTCCAGCTCGGCGCTGCGATAGCTCGACGTCACGTGCCCCAGCATCGGCACCGGCGGCGGTGGCAGGGTGCGGTCGACGCGGTGGGAGATGATCTGCGAACCCTCGGGGAGCCGGGTGCTGCCGTCGACCGGCAGCAGTCCGACGAGGTGCTTGCGGTCGGGCGCCGTCGCGGATTCACGCGCGAATGATCGCTTGCCGATGAAGTCCGGCTTCTTCTTCGAGACCACCCAGCTCATCCCGAGGTCGTGGGGCGTGACGGTGCCGTCGGTGTCCTGGCCGATGATGGGATAGCCCTTCTCGGCGCGCAGGACGTGCATCGTCTCGGTCCCGTAGGGGGTGATGGCGTGCGGTTCACCGGCGTCGATGAGTGCCTGCCACACCGCTTGGGCATAACCGGCCCCGACGTTCACCTCGTAGGCGAGTTCCCCGGAGAAGCTGATCCGCCCGATCCGCACGGGCACGCCGCGAAAGGTGGTGTCCCGCCACGTCATGAACCCGAACGCATCGTTCGAGACGTCGAGATCGGGGAACACGGTGCCCACCACGTCGCGCGAGCGTGGGCCGACCACCGGGAACGTGGCCACCTGGTCGGTCAGCGAGGTCATCCACACCCGGAGGTCCGGCCATTCGGTCTGATGCCATTCCTCCATCCAGTCGAGGACGGCCGCGGCGTTGCCGGTCGTGGTGTACAGGGTGTAGCGGTCGTCGGCGATCCGCATCGCGGTGCCGTCGTCGAACACCATGCCGTCCGCGCCGCACATGACGCCGTAGCGGACCTTGCCGACTGCGAGGGTGCTCATCATGTTGGTGTAGAGCAGGTCGAGGAAGGCCGGGGCGTCGGGCCCGGCGACATCGATCACGCCGAGGGTGGAGCCGTCGAGGATTCCCACTCCCGTTCGTACGGAGGCGCATTCGCGGAGGGCCGCGTCGTGCATGTTCTCGCCGCCACGCGGGTAGTACCGCGGCCGTTTCCACTGGCCGACGTCCTCGAAGACGGCGCCGCGCTCGACGTGCCAGTCGTGGATCGGGGTCCGCCGCACCGGGTCGTACCGGTCGCCGCGATCACGTCCGGCGAGTGCGGCGAAGGTCACCGGGGTGTATGGAGGACGGAAGGTGGTGGTGCCGGCGTCGTTCACGGGGATGCCGAGCATCTCCGCGACGATGCCGGAGGTGACGATGCCCGAGGTCTTGCCCTGGTCGTGCCCGGTGCCGATGGTGGTGTAGCGCTTGACGTGTTCCACCGATCGCATCCCGGCACCCAGCGCCCGGGCGATGTCGGCGACGGTCGCGTCGCGCTGGAGGTCGACGAACGAGAGTGTGTCGTCGTCGGGACTGCCGGGCACGTACCAGCAGACGGCCGGCGCGGCCGGAATCCGCTCGGTGACGCGCGGGATGGCGCGCAACTCCGGTGGCGCCATACCGAGTCCGGCGAGGGTCGCCACCGCACCGCGTCGACCGTCGGCCAGGCAGTCGCCCAAGGTGGTCGAACCCGCTGCGGCACCGACGATCTCGGTCTTAGACACGGTTCCCGTGGGCAGGAAGGTCGCGGCTCGGTCGTCGAAGGCGATGGTTCCGCGCAGTTGACTCCAGAGGTGTACCGCCGGATTCCAACCGCCACTGACCAGGACGGTGTCGCAGACCAGGGACGAGCCGTCGCTGAGGTCGATCCCGGTGACCGCATCGGTGCCGTGGGCTCGGATCACGGTCGTACCCGCGAGGATCGGGATGCCGCGCAGGCGGGCCTTCTCGCCCAGGTCTGCGCTGACGGCCGGGCGGACGTCGACGACGGCGGGAACCGAGACCCCGGCGTCGACGAGCGTGAAGGCCGCGGTGTAGGCGGAATCGCATGCGGTGAAGACCACGGCCGTCCGGCCGACCCGGACGCCGTAGCGGCTGAGGTAGTCACCGCCGGCGCCGGCCAGCATGACCCCGGGCACGTCGTTGCCGGCGAAGACGATCGGTCGCTCGTGGGCGCCGGTGGCGAGAACGAGACGACGAGCCCGGATACGGTGCACCCGTTGCCGGGAGAGGTGTGCGGAGGCGTCGCTGCCGAGGTGGTCGGTGCGGTGTTGGACGGCCAGGACGAAACCGTCGTCGTAGGCACCGAACGCGGTCGTACGGGTCAGGCGCGTGACGTGCGGGTGCGAATCGAGTTCGGCGACGGCTTCGGCCACCCAGCCGACGCCGGGAGTACGGCCACCGGGTTCGCTGCGCTCGTCGACCAGGAGAACGTGGGCTCCGCCACGGGCGCAATTGAGGGCCGCCATCAGGCCCGCGGCGCCCGCACCGACGACGAGCACGTCCGGATGGTGGTGGAGCGAGTCGTATCGGGCGTCGTCGACGGTGCTGCTCAGCTTTCCCCAGCCCGGTACCCCGTGGGCGACGAGGCCGGGACACAGGGCGACGGTGGTGGCCGGCACCATCGGTTCCACGAACGGGGCGTCGATGCCGACCTGCGCGGTGGCGTCCTCGGCCCAGGCTCCGGTGACGCCGCGCGGGCGCCCGAGGTTGACGCTGGTGGTGACCACCCGCACCCCGTTGGCGAGCAGGGCCGACGCGAGGGTGTCGCCCGCGTAGCCGCGGTAGGTGACCCCGTCGAAGACGAAGTCGATCGGGGTGCTCCGGTCGATACGCCCGCCCGATCCGGTCCGGAAGGGCTGGGCGAGCGGCGTGTCGGGGGCGGAGGTGCTCATCGGGTTGCTCCGGGTTCGGGCGCGGACGGCGTGCCGGCGCGGGATCGCGAGGGCGCCGATTCGCCGGTGAAGGCGTAGGTGAGGGTGTCGCGCCCGACGGTGAACCACTGGCGGCACCCGGTGGTGTGGCACCACCGTTCGGTCATCGACCCCTTGGGATTGGGCCGGAAGAACAAGTAGTGTGCCCACGCGGTGTCGTCGAGGTCGGCGGGTCGCTCGGGATAGGCGACACCGGCCGCGGCACCGTAGTGGAACTCGGCTTCCTCGCGGGGCCCGCAGTGCGGGCAGCGGATCATCTGCATCGTGGTGTCCTCGGCGGTGGCGGGTTCAGTGGGCGACGGCGGCCGCGCCGTGCTCGTCGATGAGGCGGCCGGTGACGAACCGGTCGAGGGTGAACGGTGCGTTGACGGCGTGCGGGCTGCCGGTGGCGATCGTGTGCGCCAGCGCCCAACCGACGCCCGGGGTCGCCTTGAATCCGCCGGTGCCCCAACCACAGTTGAGGTAGAGGTTCTCGTACGGGGTGGCACCGACGACGGGCGAGGCGTCGGGGGTGACGTCGACGATCCCGCCCCATGTCCGCAGGAGGCGGGCCCGCCCGAACACCGGGAACAGCTCCACCGCGGCAGCCATCTGACGCTCGATGATGTGGAAGGCGCCGCGCTGCCCGTATCCGTTGTAGGAGTCGACCCCGGCGCCCATCACCAGCTCACCCTTGTGGGCCTGGGACACGTAGACGTGCACCGCGTTCGACATCACCACGGTCGGGTGGATGGGCTCGAGGAGTTCGGACACCAGGGCCTGCAGCGGGTGACTCTGGATCGGAACCCGGAAACCGAGCTGGTCGGTGAGCGTCGAGGTGTGTCCGGCGGCGCACAGCGCGACGGTGCCCGCAGCGATGCGGCCGCGGGTGGTCTCGACGCCGACCACCCGGTCGCCGTCGGTGACGAACCCGGTGACCTCGCAGTTCTGGATGATGTCGACCCCCGCATCGCTGGCGCTGCGGGCGAAACCCCAGGCGACGTAGTCGTGTTTGGCAATGCCGCCGCGGGGTTGAAAGGTCGCGCCCAGCACCGGATAACGGATGTCGGAGGATGTGTTGACGATCGGGCACACCTCCGCGACCTGCTTGGGATCCAGCCATTCGGCATCGATGCCGTTCAGTCGATTGGCCTCCACCCGCCGGATGCTGTCGCGCACATCCTGTTCGGTGTGGGCGAGGTTCAGCACGCCGCGCTGGCTGAAGAGGATGGGGTATCCGAGCTCGTCCTCGAGACCCTCCCACAGCTTCAGCGAGTGCTCGTAGATCCCGGCGCTCTCGTCCCAGAGATAGTTGGATCGGATCAGGGTGGTGTTGCGCGCCATGTTGCCGCCGGCCAGCCAACCCCGTTCCAGGACGGCGACATCGGTGATGCCGTGGACGCGGGCGAGGTAGTGGGCCGTGGCGAGACCGTGGCCGCCGCCTCCCACGATGACGACATCGTAGGAGGACTTGGGTTCGGGTGCGCGCCAGAGGAACTCGGGGTGGTGGGGGAGGTGGGCGCCCAGGGGCGCCGTGCCCGCGGGACGCGGTGTTTTCTGGCTTGTCATCGTCGGGTCTCCCTCAGAAATCGATCACGACCGGGGACAGGGGTTCGGCGCAGCAGAGCAGGATCTTGCCCTGCGCGATCTCTCGTGGGCGGATACCGCCCTGGTGGTTCATGACCACGTCGCCGGAGACCTTGCGGACCTTGCAGGAACCGCACAGGCCCACACCACACGTCGATGGCAGGGTGACGCCCGCTTTGGCGGCGGCGGCGAGGATCGTGGTGCCGGGACCCACGGTGACCCGCCGGGCGCGTCGGGAGAAAGCGACGACCACGCCGGTGTCGGACTCCGACTCGTCATCGGTGGGCAGGCTGAACCCGAAGCTCTCCTCGTGGATCCGAGCGAGAGCCGAGCCGGCCGACACCAGTGCGCCGCGCACGTCGCTGCGAAAACGCCCGGGGCCGCAGAGAAACACCTCGCGGTCACCGAGGTCGGGGCAGACCCGTTCGAGCATCGCGCGGTCGATGCGCCCGCGGTGTCCGGTCCAGTCGGGGAAGTCGCCGGCGCCCATGCGCGTCGCCGCGAACGCCAGTGTCACGTTCGGATGCCGACGGGCGAGTTCCTCGAGTTCGTCCCGGAATGGGATGTCGTCGACATTGCGCGCACTGTGCACGAAGGCGATGTCGAGCGGGGACTCGCTGTCGGTGACCGATCGGAGCATGGACATCACCGGCGTGATGCCACTCCCGGCCGAGACGAACAGGTACTTCTCGGCCGGACGAGCGGTGTAGGTGAATCGACCCAGCGGTCCGGAGGCGGTGATCATCATGCCTTCGACCATGTTGTCGTGCAACCAGTTCGAGACATGGCCCCCGGTCACGCGCTTCACCGAGATCGACAGGCCCCCCGGCCGGGTCGGGGGTGAGGAGATGCTGTAGCAGCGCTGGACGGGCCGGCCGTCGATCTCCACGGTCATCGCCAGGAACTGACCGGGGGCGAAGACGAAGGTCCGGTGGTCGTCCGGGCCCCCGGCAGCGGAGCGCGACGGCGACCCGCCCGCGACCCGGAAGGTGAACGTCGCCATGTCCCGGGTGGTGTCGGTGCGGGACACGCACTGCAGGAAGATGTTGTCGGCCATGGTCGCTCTCAGGCTCCCGCCGCGCCGGAAGAGCTGTCGGCGGCCGGAATGTCGAGCCGGTGGCGCAGCATCGTGACATACCAGTTGACGAAGGCCTCGACCTGGATCTCCGACGTACTGTAAGGGCCGGGAACGTAAGCGGGATCGCTGATCCCGCTGTGCGCGAGCGCAACGAGGTCGGCGTCCTGCTGATTCGTCGTCTCCCAGACCCCGGTGAGCTGGTCGAGGTCATAGTCGACGCCCTCCACGGCGTCACGATGGACGAGCCAGGTGGTGCGCACCAGGGTCTGATCGGCGGAGACCGGGATGACCGCGAAGAGCACGGCGTGGTCGCTCGTCACGTGCAGCCACATGTTGGGCTGCAGGTGCATCGACAGCCGGCCGAGTCGCGCGTCGGGGATGTCGGTGAGGAGGCGGCCGCAGGCCGCGGAGCCGTCGAGGGTGAACGACTCGCCGGCGAGGTCGAGTGCGTCGCGCTCGATGTGGAATCCGGTTGCGCGCGTGTCGAGTTGGACGACCCGGGTGTGGGGTAGGCCGTGGCGGTCCCAGATCTCGGTCTGTTCCGCGGTGGCGCGGTGGAACCGGTCGAACGCCGGCGCCAGCCGGCTGGGGATGGCGTCGGTGTCGCTGTATCCCCAGGTCGGGAAGAACACGTTGAGGAGTTCCGGATGGCCACCGCAGTGGTAGCACTCGCGGTTGTTCTCCATCGTCAGTTTCCAGTTGCCGTCTTCGACGATGTCGACCTGTTTGGCCACCTTGGCCTCGGCGAGACGGTGCGGCGTCAGATAGGGCTCGACGACGGCGGCGACCTCGTCGATGTCGGCCGGCGGGTCGTCGGCCAGGCAGATGAACACCAGGCCGCCGATCGTGCGGACATGTACCGAGCGCAGCGAGTAACAGGACTTGTCGAAGCCGGGCGCCTGGTCATCGGCGAACTCGAGGCGCCCGTCCATCCCGTAGGTCCACGAGTGGTAGGTGCACACCAGGGTCCCGGTCGATCCGCTGGGCTCGGTGAGCAGGCGGGCCCCTCGATGCCGACACACATTGTGGTGGGCCCGGACCCGGCCGTCGTCGTCTCGGACGACGATGACCGACCGGGTCGAGAAGGTGATGGTGACGTAGTCACCGGGATCGGTGATCTCGGCTTCGGTGGCCACGAAAATCCATGACTGAGAGAAGATCTCGTCGACATCGAGGTCGAAGAACTCCTGGCTCACATAGAACTCCGCCGGCAGGCTCTCGCCTGCGCGGCGGTCGGCGATCAGAGCGCGGGTGCCGGTTTCCGGTGCCCTGGTGGCGGCATGCGCGACGAATGGTGCAGTCATCAGCAGTGCGGGCCTCTCTGCACGGTCGGTGACGGATCTGTCGGGATGGCGGTTACATCGAGATCAACTGCATTGCAGTCGATCTCGAGACAGTCGGACGGCGCGTGGATTCGGCCGGGCCAAGCTGGGGGAGTGTTGATTTGTTGCGTCATACGCAACGACGCGCATGCTATGCAACAAGTGTGAGTCTCGGGTCTTGCGGTGTCAAGCGGGACGTGCGACCGTTTCTCCACGAGCCACACAGGCGTCGAGGGACCGTCGAGAGCCAGGCTCGGCCGCTCTACCCGACAGGGGTCGCATCATGACCGTCTGCGTCTTCGAACTGTTCTCCGTCGGCGTCGGACCGTCGAGTTCGCACACCGTCGGGCCGATGCGTGCCGCCCAGCGATTCGTGGCCGGCCTCGCGCGGACGGGAGACCTCCTCGAGGTGACGCGTCTCGAGGTCGACCTCTACGGATCACTGGCCGCCACCGGAGCGGGACACGGCACGCTGACCGCGGTGCTGCTGGGTCTGGAGGGCCACGAGCCCGAGAGCATCAGCTCCGAGACGAAGGCGGCGCGGATCGCCGACATGGAACGCACCGGGCGAATTCGACTCGGCGGGCTGGTCGAGTTGCCGTTCAGAGCGAACGACATCGGTTGCCATCCGCGGGTCATCCGTCCGCGGCACCCGAACGCGATGGAACTGCGGGCATCCACCCGGGGCGGTGCGCGACTGCCTGCTGAACGGTATTACTCGGTCGGCGGCGGTTTCGTCGTGACCGACGCGAGTCCGACAATCCGTCGGTTGGTACGGACGTACCATTCGGCAACGGCTCCCGACGACGTGACCGTCCGGTTCCTGTTGGCCGCGGGTGCGATCGGCGGGCTCATCAAATCGGGGGCGTCGATCTCGGGTGCCGACGTGGGTTGCCAGGGCGAGGTGGGTTCCGCGGCGGCGATGGCCGCCGGTGCACTGGCCGAGATCCGCTCAGCGTGGTGGAGTGCTGAAGCCGGACGCTAGTCGCCCAGCACCCGCCGCAGGTAGTCGTTGGCGAACACGCGGGACGGGTCGTATCGGTCCCGGACGGAACGGAATTCGTCGAACCGTGGATAGACGCCGCGTAGATACTCGGCGTCTCGGGCGTGCATCTTTCCCCAGTGGGGCCGGCCGCCGAGACCGGTGAGGATGGCTTCGACGTCGGCGAAGTAGGCATCGGAGTCGGCGGGATCGTCGCGGTGATAACGGTGTACGGCGATGTAACCGCTGGTGCGTCCGGAGGCGGTGGAAAGCATGAGGTCATCGGCCGCGGCGGCGCGGACCTCGATGGGGAAGCTGACGAGGTGGTCGCGCCGGTCGAGGAGGGCGCGGATCTCGCGCAGCGCCTCCGGCACGGCCTCGAGGTCGACGGCGTACTCCATCTCGCGGAACCGGACGTCGCGGTCGGAGACGAAGACCCCGGTGGAGGAGTCGGTGAACTCTCGTGCGGAGAGCGCGCGACCGGTGACCCCGTTGATCGTCGGCACCAATCGCGGCGCGCGCGCACCGATCTCGCACAGCAGACGAAGGGCCTTGTTGCTCAACAGTTCGTCGTCGATGTAGCGCTTGACGCGCGACGGCCCGGTGACCGGGGCGTCGGGACCGACCCGCGTGTTCGTCTTCACCAGAGCGCAATTGGTGTGCGGGAACAGGTAGAACTCGTGGTGGTCGGTGGTCGCGACGCGCTCGTGGAAGGCGGCGATCGCCGCATCGGCCGTCTCGGGACCCTCGACCGCGTGCAGCCGGAACTCGTCGACACAGTCGATGGTCAGTTCCACAACGACCCCGAGCGCGCCGAGGCCGAGTGCGACGGCCTGCATGTCGGCGTCGTCGGCGGTCACGGTGACGATCTCGCCGGAGCCGGTGACGATGGTCGCGCCGACGATCTGGGTGCTGATGCCGCCGAAGGCGAGCCCGGTGCCGTGGGTTCCGGTCGAGGTGGCGCCGGCGATCGTCTGACGATCGACGTCGCCGAGATTGGTCATCGCGAGTCCGAAAGGTGCCAGGATCCCCGGGATCTCGTGCAGGTGCGTGCCGGCGCGCACGGTCACTCGATGGCCGTCGACCGCGACCAGACCACGCAGGCGCGACAGGTCGAGTTGAACGTCGTCGGCCACGGCGATGGGGGAGAAGCTGTGTCCCGCGCCGACGGTCTTCACCGTGCCGCCGCGCGCGGCCGTCTCCCGGACGATGTCGGCGATCTCGGCGGCACTCGCCGGGTGCCGCACCCGGTTCGGCGTGCAGGCCGCGGTGCCGCCCCAGTTGCGCCAGCCGGGCGCCGAACGCTCAGCGGTCCTGCTCACAGGAAGCACCTGCCCTCTCCTCGGTAGGTCGGTACGACCTCATCGACCACCGCGTGCCCGGCGTCGTCGCGGCCGATGATCGCGACCTCGCGCGCTCGTTCGCACACCTCGCCGGACTTGGTGTGCCGGAACCACACCCGACTCCCGACGTCGATCTCGTCCGCGACCGCACCTCGCAGCGGGGTCTGCACCTCGCCGGCGGCCTCGGTACCGACGTAGGTGAGTCCGTGCGGCCACACGGGTGTGGGCAACCGGTCGGCAGCGGGCGGGCCGGACGCGATCCAACCGCCGCCCGCGCAGGTCACGACGCCGGGCGCCGGGCGGCGGACGACGTCGAGACCGAAGGACAGCGCGGGGGCGGGACGGAACCGCGCGTACCCGTCGAACAGGTGGCCGCCGAACAGGCCGCTGCCCGCGGCGATGTCGGTGACCGAGCGGTCGCGCGCGGTCTCCTCGAGGGAACCGGTGCCGCCTCCGTTGACGAACTCCAGGTCGGCGATCCGGCGCACGTCGTCGATCACCTTGCCGCGGCGACGGCGCAACTCGGCCATCGAACGTCGTTGCATCGCGCGAATCGCCCGGTTGGCCAACGCCTTACCGGGCGCCGCATCGGCCACCCCGGCCACCTGTGCCTCGTAGGACATGACCCCGACGAGATCGAAGCCGGCCCGTGCCACGATGATCCGTGCCAGCTCCAGTGCGTCACGACGGGAGTGCACCGGCGAGCGGCGAACCCCGATGTGCACCCGCCCGCCCAGTAGACGGTACGACGCGTCGAGGTCGATCGCGACGCGGATCGGCGGCCGGGCGGACGGAGGCACGACGGCGTCGATGAGGTCGAGTTGGTCGACGGAATCGACGAGCACGCTCACCCGACGGGTCGCGACCTCGTCGGCGGCCAAGGCCGCCAGTGCATCCCGCCGCACACTGGGGTATCCCATCAGCACGTCGTCGATCCCCGAGGTCGTGGCGAGCCAGTGTGCCTCGGCGACGTCGTAGGCGAGCACCCCCGCGAAACCGGCGCGCGCGGTGATGTCGTCGATGACCGAGCGGACACGGACGGATTTCGTGGCCAGGCGGATCGGGACACCCGCCGACCGACGCGTGAGATCGGCGACGTTGTGCTCCAGGGCGGCCCGGTCGAGTGCGAGGACCGGTGCGTCGAGTCCCGCGTCGGCGACCGCTTGATCAATTGCCGCCCAATAGGATTCGGGATCACTCAGCCACGGCGCGGGCGTCGGCGTCACCGGTGCCGCGTCGGGCGCCTCACCCGAAGCTGACATGGGTCATGAGCTGATCGGTGATCGAGCGGATGATCGCGTCGACGACCTTGTCGTCGGCGGTGCTGAGGTAGACGAGCGTGATCGAGTTCGTCGCCGCGATGATCAGCGGACCGAGGTCCTCGACCGGCGTCATCCATTCCATGGGCGTCAGGTCGGCCATCGACTGCAGTCCGGCCGAGGCCACCCGGTAGAGCTGCTCGTACATGTGTTTGCCGACCTGCTGCAGCTCCGGGTGATTGTGCGCGTAGATGCCGAGTGCGATGGTCGCCTGCATCCGGCCGGGATCGGCTTTGAGCAGGTCGTAGAACGCGTGGAACTGGCTCACCATGCTCGACCGCATCGTCTCCACGCCCGGCTCGGGTCCGTAGTCGGCGGCGGGCAGCACCGCGTGCAGCATGCGCTCGATGTCGGTGGGGACCGCCGTCTCCATGACCGCACACAACAGTGCGGTGCGACTCTCGAAGGCATAGTGGAAACTTGCGAGCGGCATGCCGGCGTGGGCGCAGATGCGACGCGTGGTCGCGCCCTCGACCCCATGGTCGGCGATCACACGGTACGCCGATTCGAGAAGCGCGCTTCGACGTTGGTCGACGGACATCCGTGCCACTGCGGTATCTTCCTGACCACATGCGCCGGCGCATGCTCGGGTGGACAATACGCCGCAGCCTATCAGTGCCGGTGAGGCGCATAATGCCGTTCACCCGGAAGAAATCGCAGATCACACCGGCGACGGTCGGGAGGCGTGCGCCGCACGGCGCGACCGCCGTCTGCCCGGGGTGACGCCACCGAACGCACTACTGTGTGAACGTGACCTCCACGACCGGTAGAAAAGGCACCAACGACCTGCGCCGCGACGTCCTCGCGCGTGCGGGTTCGGCGGGAGTGGCGGTGTCCGACGCCGTCGTGGCGCGGCTCGCCGCCGAGGGACTCGGTCCCGCCCGCGCGCTGGGCGCCTCCCGCGACCAGATAGCGCCGCACGTGCGGCGGAGCCCGCATCTGCGGAACGGCGCCTTCGTCAACCCGGAACCCCCGTCGATCGCCGATCCGAGCCTGCAGGTCCTCACCGACATGGCCCGGCGGCCCGGCCGGCCGCGCCGACCGGTCATGGTGACGGTCCCACGCTTCGAGGCCCCCGGCGACCTCGCCGTCACCTGGCTCGGCCACGCCACCGCCGTCGTCGACATCGACGGCGCGCGGGTCATCACCGATCCGGTCCTCAGCCGCCGCTGCTCGCCCAGCCAACTCGTCGGGCCCGGACGCATGCACTCCGCCCCACTGGCGCCGTCACAGTTGCCGCCACTCGACGTCGTCCTGATCAGTCACGACCACTACGACCATCTCGACATGGACACCGTCGTCACGATCGCCGACACCCAGCCCGACGCGGTGTTCGTCACGACGATCGGGGTCGGCGCGCACCTGGCCTCCTGGGGGATCGCGGAAGATCGCATCCGGCAGGCGGATTGGTGGGATGAGGTGGTGGTGCCGACCGGCGCGGGCGAGCTGCGGTTCACCTGCGGTCCGGCGCGACACTTCTCGGGGCGGTGGCTGGAGCGGAACCTCACCCAGTGGGGCAGCTGGGCGATCACCGGACGGGAGCACAAGGTCTTCTTCTCCGGGGACACCGGCCACAGCGAGCGCTTCGCCGATGTCGGCGACCGACTCGGCCCGTTCGACCTCACCCTCATCGCCGTCGGAGCCTACGACGTGATGTGGCCGGACATCCACGTGAACCCCGAGGAGGCCCTGTCGATCCACCGGATGGTCTCGCCCGGTACGGGATCCGACTCGGTCTTCATCCCGATCCACTGGGGCACGTTCAACCTCGCGCGCCATCCCTGGGGGGAGCCCATCGCGCGGTTGCAGGCGGACGCCGGGCCGGACAAGCCGACGATCCTGGTGCCGCAACCGGGCGGTTCGATCGACCTGACAACGCGGACCGGTAGCGGTGTGGCACAACCCAATTGGTGGGAGGCTTCGGCGTGAGCTCGCCGACGGAGATCGCGGACGCCGGCCTGACCGCGACCGAGGTGGCGCAGCGGGTCGCGGCCGGCCAGGTCAACGCGCTGCCCGACCGGTCCGGCCGCAGTGTGGCCGACATCGTCCGCGCGAATGTCTTCACCCGGATCAACGCGATTCTCGGGGTGCTGTTCGCGATCGTGGTGTTCACCGGATCGCTCATCAACGGCCTGTTCGGACTGCTGATCATCGCCAATTCCGGGATCGGCATCATCCAGGAGGTCCGGGCCAAGCGGACGCTCGACAAGCTCGCGATCGTCGGCCAGACCCGACCCCGGGTCCGGCGCGATGGCGAGGTCACCGAGGTACCGCCGGACGAGGTGGTGCTCGACGACATCATCGAGATCGGTGCCGGCGATCAGATCGTCGTCGACGGCGAGGTCGTCGAGGCCATCGCCCTCGACGTCGACGAGTCACTGCTCACCGGCGAGGCCGACCCGATCGACAAGGACCCGGGAGACGCGGTGCTGTCGGGCAGCTTCGTGGTCGCCGGCGGTGGCGCGTACCGCGCCACCAAGGTCGGCGCCGATGCCTACGCGGCCCAGCTCGCGGCCGAGGCGTCGAAGTTCACGCTGGTCTCCTCCGAGTTGCGCTCCGGCATCGACCAGATCCTGCGGGTGATCACCTGGTTGCTGATCCCCGCCGGCGTCCTGACCATCGTCAACCAACTCTTCGTCAGCGACAACGGGTTGCGGCGGTCCCTGCTCGGCATGGTCGCCGCGCTGGTGCCGATGGTGCCCGAGGGGCTCGTCCTGATGACCTCGATCGCCTTCGCGGTGGGTGTGGTGCGGCTGGGTCAGCGACAGTGTCTGGTGAACGAACTCCCGGCCATCGAAGGGCTCGCGCGCGTCAATGTGGTCTGTGCGGACAAGACCGGCACCCTGACCGAGAACGGGATGCGGCTGGCCGAGGTGCGTTCCCTCGGAACGGTGCCCGCCGAGACCGCGGGACAGGTGCTGGCCGCGCTCGCCGCACACGATCCGCGGCCCAACGCCAGCATGATCGCGGTCGCCGAGGCGCATCCGGTCGCGCCCGACTGGGCGGTGACGGCCATCAAACCGTTCACCTCGGCCACCAAGTGGAGCGGGATGTCGTTCCGCGGGAGCGGGGCCGGCCCGACCGCCGGGATCGACGACGGGCACTGGCTCATCGGTGCGCCCGACGTCCTGCTCGACCCGCAGGGCGAGACGGCCCGTCTCGCCTCCGACATCGGCGCCGCCGGACTCCGTGTCCTGCTGCTGGCGTGCACCGACGTCCCCGTCGACACCGAGCCCGCGCCGGGTCAGGTCGCACCGGGGACCGTCTTCCCGGTCGCACTCGTGGTGCTCGAACAACGGGTCCGGCCCGATGCGCGCGGCACGATCGAGTACTTCGACCAGCAGCATGTCGCGGTGAAGGTCATCTCCGGGGACAACGCCCGGTCGGTGGGGGCGGTCGCCGCGTCGCTGGGGCTCGGATCGGCCGAGTCCTCGGTCGACGCGCGCGAGTTGCCCTCGGAGACGGGCGAACTCGCCGACGTCGTCGAACGGGGCGTCACGTTCGGGCGGGTCCGGCCGGATCAGAAGCGGGCCATGGTGAAGGCGCTGCAATCGCGGGACAACACCGTCGCGATGACCGGCGACGGAGTCAACGACGTCCTCGCGCTCAAGGACGCCGACATCGGCGTGGCGATGGGCTCGGGCAGCTCCGCCGCCCGGTCGGTGGCCCAGATCGTGTTGCTGGACAACAAGTTCGCGACCCTGCCGTATGTGGTGGGCGAAGGTCGGCGTGTGATCGGCAACATCGAACGCGTCTCCAACCTGTTCCTGACCAAGACCGTGTATGCGGTGTTGCTCGCGCTGTTCGTCGGCGTCGGCGGACTCCTCGGCGCGCTGTTCGGGTCCGACCCGCTCAGCTATCCGTTCCAGCCGATCCACGTGACCATCTCGGCGTGGTTCACCATCGGCATCCCGGCGTTCGTGCTGTCGCTGGCCCCCAACAACGAGCGGGCCCGGCGTGGTTTCGTACGGCGGGTGCTGCTCAGCGCCGTGCCCAACGGCATCATCGTCGGCCTGTGCACCTTCGTGACCTACGTGATCGTCAACCCCGGCGGCGCCGGGGTCGAGGTCGGCGGGGATGCGGTCGACCTCTCGCCGGCGCAGACCCAGGCCGCCACCGCGGCGCTGATGACGCTGATCGCGGTCGCGGTCTACGTGCTCGCCGTGGTCGCCCGCCCGTACAACTGGTGGAAGGCGGTGCTCCTCGCGGTCTCCGCTGCCGCATACGTGCTGATCTTCGCGTGGCCGTTCACCCAGGACCTGTTCCGGCTCGACTCGTCGAACTGGGGGATGAACACGGTGGCCCTGCTCTCGGCGGCGGTCGGCATCGCGTGTGTCGAGGTCGTCTCGCGGGTGGCGCCCCGATGGGTCGCCACGCATGACAACGATCAGCACGGGGACGAAGCGCAGGTCAGCGGGGTGCTCACGTCCGACCGATAGAATCTGCGGCAAGTGGCCGGAAGGTGTCCGGCACGTCGATCAGAGGAGACGTCATGGATCTCAAGGGACTCGTCAACAAGGCCAGGGCCACGCTGCAGAAGAATCCGAGCCTGATCGAGAAAGGCGGCGACGCCATCGACAAGGTCACCAAGAACAAGTACTCGGGTCAGGTGGACAAGGCGCAGGATGCCGTGCGCAAGGCCGTCGGCGCGCCGGGACAGGGAAATCCGGGACAGACTCCGCCGACCAATCCCACCAACCCCGGGGAGCCGCTACCGGGTCAGCAGAGCCCGCAGCCCCAGAATCCCCGGCCGCAGGACCCCCAGCAGCCGCAGCACCCGCAGCGGTAGTCCGAGTAGTTCTCAGAGCTGCGCCCGCGGATGTCGGCGATACGCCGACACCGTGGGTTCGGCGTCGATCCAGAACCGCCACGCCAGGTCGGCAGCGCGGCGGACCCCGACCCGAGGCCCCGCGACGACGCGTTCCCCCGGAAGCGGTGCCCCGGGGTCGAGGGTGACCGGGGTCGACGGGTCGGCGAGATCGGTGTCGAGGTCGGCCATCGTGATCCCGAGGGCGCGGCACAGGTTGCCCGGCCCGCTGGCGAGCTTGGCGTCGGGGACCGGCCCCGAGCGCGTCGCACCGCGCCGGGCGCGTGCGAGGTCGACGCCGTCGACCACCGCGCCCGCGCGCAGCAACACCGCCGCAGCGGGTCCCGGCCCGGCGACGACGACGTTCGCGCAATGGTGGCCGTGGATGCGATAGACGTACAACCGTCCCGGGGGCCCGTACATGATCTCCGAGCGGGCGGTTCGGGTGTAGGCATGCGACGCCGGGTCGTCGGGACCGGCGTACGCCTCGACCTCGGTCAGCCGGATCGTCACCCCGTGCCCGGTCACCCGCGAGCCCAGCAGCGAACGTGCCTGTTCGGCGGCGGAGGCGGGGGCACTACTCTCTTGGGTCATGGCGAAGACGAGTGACTCCATCGGCGTTGATCTGTCACCGGAAGATACCTGGGCCGCGGCATCGGATCTCTCGCGGTACAGCGAATGGCTGGTGATCCACGAGACGTGGCGCAGCCCGATCCCGGCGTCCGCCGACCTTCGCAAGGGCACCGAGGTCTCCTCGATCGTGCGGGTCAAAGGCACCCGCGTCCGCTTCGACTGGGTGGTCGAGAAGTTCGAGCCGGTCTCGCACGTCCGCCTCAAGGGCAACGGCAAAGGCGGGGTCAAGGCGAAGCTGGATCTGGGCATCGCTCCCACTTCCAGCGGATCGGAAGTAACCTTCACTGTTGATCTGGGTGGGCTGCCGCTGATCGGGCCCGTGGGTAAGACCGCGGCCATGGCGGTGTCGGGGGATCTGCGTAAGTCGCTGCTGAAATTCCGCGAGGTGTTCGGCTGAGCCACGCGTGAACACGCGGGCCGCGACCGCCGATGCGTCGATGTGTCGTGCGGCGACCACGCGAGAGGCGGGTCTGCAGACCGCCGCCGTACGAGGGGAACGGGAAAAGAACAATGGGGCGTCACAGCTCCGGCGCCGATCGCGCCGGAAACGAGTGGAACGGGAACGACCGGTCGGGTGGGGCGGTTCCGCCACGCGCCCAGACTTCATCGGACAGAGGCAGGTCGAACGATGCCCGGTCGGGAAGCGATGACGACTTCGGCTTCGAGCACCGCAACACCGATGGGGGCCGCCGCGGGGGATGGCTGTGGGCGGGTGCGGTCCTGCTGGTCGTCGTAGCCCTGGTGACCGGCGTCATCATTTGGCAGACGGGTGCGGGTGGCTGCGGGGACCGGACTCGGGTCGCCGTCGCGTCGGACTCGGCGATGACCGGTCCGCTGCGCGAGGTGGCGCGGCAGGCGTCCGCGGACTCGTGTTTCGACTACGACGTGCAGACGGCCGCGGGTGCGGATGTGCCCGGCCTGCTCACCCAGGGTGCAGCGGCTCCGGACCTCTGGGTCGCGGACTCGCAGGTGCAGGCTCGCCGGGTGACGACCCAGGTGCGTCGTGACCTCGATATGGTGTCGCCGTCGATCGCGTCGACCCCGACCGTCGTCGCCGGCACCGACGTACCCGAGCTGGGCACCTGGGTCGAGGTCATGAAGTTGCCTGATCTGCGAACCGGCAGCCCGGTGGACACCAGCACCGGCGACGCCCCGATCATCGGTGCTCTCGCCGCGGTCGACTCCGGCGAGCTCGCCGACGAGGACTTCACCGAGGCGATGACCATCCTCGCCATCCAGCAGAACAATGCGCGCCTGGCCAACGACAACGAGGGCACGCGTCTGAACCTGGCCAACACCTCGGGCGTCCCGGTGGTCACCACCGAGCAACAGTTCGATCTGTTCATGCGCACGCACCAGGGTTCGCAGTTGACGTCGACGATCCCCGCGGCGGGCACGGTCATGCTCGACTATCCGCTGGTCAACACGGCTCCCGCGGCGCGCCAGCAGGCGGCCGCCGACGCCGGGGCGGCCCTCGTCACCGCGCTGAACACCGATGCCGGTCGCGCAGCGCTGGCCGACTCGGGATACCGCGACACCGACGGAAACGGTGTCGGTCAGCCGGTCAAGGAACTGGAGCTGCGCGACCCGTCGTCCGTCGACAAGGCATTGCGGCAGTGGCAGGTACTTGGTGTGCCGATCCGCTCGCTGGTCGTCCAGGACACCTCCGGCTCGATGGAGACACCGGCCGGCGGCACCACCCGGGCGGACCTGCTCATCGACGCCTCCCAGACCGGACTCAAGCTCTTCCCCAACAACACGATGATCGGCGGCTGGGCGTTCAGCGTGAACAAGGGCGGGCCCGGACAGGACTGGGAGGAGCTCGCCCCGATCCGCCGCCTCGATGCCCGCTCGGGAAGCGGTACGCATCGGGACGCGCTCGGCCGGGCCGTCGAAGAGGGGTTGTCGGACCTCGGGGGCGGGACGGGTCTCTACGACACGACCCTCGCGGCATTCAAGAAGGTGCAGGACACCTACGACCCGAACTACTCCAACAGCGTCATCATCATGACCGACGGTCAGAACGAGGACCCGGACAGCATCACGCTCGACAATCTGCTCGCCGAACTGAAGCGCCTGGAGGATCCGGCACGACCGGTGCTGGTGCTGACGATCGGTATCTCCGACGATGCCGACTCCGATGCGCTGAAGCAGATCGCCGAGGCCACGGGTGGCACCACCTACGTCGCGGAGAACGCGGCCGACATCCGCACCGTCTTCGTCGACGCCATCCAGGCGAGGGTCGCAGCCGCGGGACGCTGAGACCGTTCGGAACGCGCCGCGGCCGTCGCCGGGACCAATGGCCGCGCAATCGGCACAATTGGCGCATGACGCACACCCCAGAGCCAACCGAGACCCTCGACCCGAGCACGATCGCCGAACCGGGCCCCCGTTCTTCGCGCCCGTCCCGCAGCCCGCGGGGATCGTCCGTCCTCGCCCGCACCGGCGGGGTGGTCGCGGCGATGGCGGTGGTCGGACTCGTGGCGGGCGCATGCTCGTCCGAGGACTCCGGGTCGGACGACTCGGCCACCGGCACGACGACCGGCGCCGCGACGGGCAGCTCCGCTGCCACCGAGGCCGCCGACGCGGGCTCCGGCGAGTACGAGGACGGCGAGTACACGGCGCGCGGTGAGTACATCTCGCCGGGTGGTCCGCAGAGCGTCGGGGTCACCGTCACGTTGTCGAACTCGGTCATCACCGCCGTGTCGGTGGACACCAGCCAGACCAAGGGCCCGTCGCTCGAGTACCAGGGCAAGTTCGCCGGCGGCATCTCCGACGTCGTGGTGGGCAAGAACATCGACGAGATCGAGGTCGACAAGGTGTCCGGCTCGTCGCTCACCTCCGGCGGTTTCAACGAGGCGATCGAACAGATCAAACAGGAGGCGCAGGCCTGACCTCCGTCGGCACCGCGCACCACTGGGCGTTCGATGCGATCGGCACCCGGTGGACGATCAGCACCCCGGAAACACTTCCCGCCGATGTCGTCGACGCGGTGAACACCGAGATCGACCGGATCGACCGGGCCTGGTCACGGTTCCGGGACGATTCGACGGTCGCGCAGATGGCCAGAGAGGCGGGGCGATACCCGATCGCCGACTCCGACCAACCGCTGGTCGACTGGTACCGCCGTCTGTACGGCCTCACCGGCGGCGCGGTGTCGCCGTTGGTGGGGCGCACGCTCGCCGAGGCCGGTTACGACGCGGCGTACACGCTCCGCGCGTCGGCGCGGGTGCCGACGGCGCCGGCCTGGGAGGCGGTGATCGGTGAGCACGTCGGTGCGCTGGAGATTCGCGAACCGGCTCTGCTCGACGTGGGCGCAGCCGGAAAGGGATTCGCGGTCGACCGGGTGGCGGAGATCGTCGGCGGCCACGTCGACGACTTCGTGGTCGACGCAGGTGGGGACATGGTGATATCGCCGCGTTCCCGCGGACTGCGGGTGGCGCTGGAGCATCCGCTGGACACGACGAAGGCGATCGGCGTCGTGTCCGTTGCCGGCGGCGCGGTCTGCGCCTCGGCGAGCAATCGGCGGGTGTGGGCCGACTGGCACCACATCGTCGATCCGCGTACCGCCTCGCCCGCGCGGGAGGTGCTGGCGACCTGGGTGATCGCGCCGTCGGCGATGGAGGCCGACGGCCTGGCGACGGCGCTGTTCTTCACGCCTGCGGCGTTCCTGCGCGGCGATTTTGACCATCACCGTGAGGGATTTCATCACGTGACCATCCGACGCAACGGGAGCGTCGAACACACCGCCATCCCCGGATTGGAGTTGTTCCTGTGACAACGCTTCTGCCGCAGCTGCTCTCGCCGATCGACGCGGCCCGGCGGCACCTGACCCCGTATCGGGCGGTGCTCTGCGGGCTGGTGGTGCTGGCCGCAGTCGCTTTCGTCGTCTCGGCGACCGATGCCGACTTCGGTTACGGTCCGGACGAATTGGCGGTGTGGCTGGTCGTCGCGGTCGGGGTCAGCGGGGTCGTGAGCTACGTCTGCGCCGGCGTGCTGCGGGTGCCGCCGAACTCGGATTCGTGGCTGATCACGGGACTGATCCTGTTCTTCGTCCTGCCCGGCGGCTCGGAGGACACCGCCGTCGCCACCGTCGCGGTGGGCGCCGCCATCGCCGCGGCGTCGAAATATGTTCTCGCATGGCGTCGTCGGCTGATCGTCAATCCCGCGGTCACGGGTGCGGTCGGTTGTTACGCGCTGGCATACGCCGGTGTCGAGGGCATCAGCTTCCCGTTCTGGTGGGTGGCCGCCGATCCGCTGTTCGTCCCGATGGTCGTGATCGGTGCGGTGGTCGTGACGTTGATCCGCGAGTGGCGACTGGCCCTGGTGTTCATCGGCGCCTCCCTTGTCACGATCGGGGTCGTCGAACTGGTACGCGGCGGCCAGGATCTGTCCACATGGGTGGTGTCGAGTCCGATGCTGTTCGTGGCGGCGATCATGCTGCCCGAGCCGCTGACGTCGCCGGCCACCGAGCTGCACCGACTGTTGTACGCGGCGTTGGTCGGTGTGCTCATGCACTGCCAGTACACGATTGCGATCACCGACGCGTACACGTTGGCGTTCGTGCCCGAGGTGGCGTTGCTCGTCGGATGCCTGTACGCGTTCCTCGTCCGACTGGTATCGGGCACTGCGCGCCGGGTGCCGCTCGACGTCGTCACCGTCCCGGTTGCCGACCGAACCTACGCGGTGCGCGGTGAACCGGTCGGTGGCGCAGCGGTGTTCCAGGCGGGGCAGTGGTCGAGTGTCAGTGTGCCGCGGTGGTCGGCGCCGCTGTGGTCGGGTTCGCGGCGGGTCTTCTCGTTCGTGTCCGCGCCCCGGCAGCAACCGGTGGAGTTCGGCTTCACCGTCGCCGCGGCGCCGTCGACCTACAAGGCAGCACTGGTCGACGGAAACGTACGCCGGGTCTACGTCGACGAGATCGGAGGGGACTTCGTGCTGCCGCGGTCGTTTCCGGCGACCGGATCGGTGGTGTTGATCGCCTCCGGGATCGGGATCACTCCGTTCGTGTCGATGGTGCGGGAGCTGGTGCAGTCGGGCCACGATCTCTCCGGCCTGACCATCGCGCACGTGCTGCGAGATCAGGGGCGTGCCGTATACGCCGATGACCTGGAGAGCGCCCGGGCCGTGAATGCCCGCGTCGCGGCCGTCGAGGCGCCGGAACTCGCCGACGGGATCGATGATCCCACCCGGCTGGCCGAGCTTATCGGTTCCATCGCGGCCGGCGCACACTATTACGTGTCGGGTACGCCTGCGTTCGTCGAACGGACGTCGGCGGCGGTCCGCCGCCTCGACGGTACGACGCGGTCCCGGCCGTGGCGTGTCCACACCGACTCGTTCTCCGGATACTGAACGCGTCTGATGGAGTTCGAATACCACTGCGAGATAGTCACATTCGTCGTCTCGCCGAAGCACGCCTACTTCGGTAGGCCGAAGGACGGCCCGGCCGACGAGGTCGAGACCCGCACCCCAGCCTCGGTGGAGATCGTCGCCGACAAGGGGATTCGTGGTGATCGCTTCTACGGAATCCGAGCCCACACCGAGGCGGCCGTGACGTTTCTGGCGCTCGAAGCATGGATGGCGGCGGCGGCTGACGCCGATCCTGTTCTGGCCCGCCGCAACGTCGTCGTGCGTGGTGTCGAGCTCGATCCGTTGCGGGGACGCGAGTTCGAGCTGGACACCGGGTCGGGTCCGATCCGGTTCCGCGGCGGACGCCCTGCTCATCCGTGTTCGTGGATGGACACCGTTGCCGGGGACGGGGTGCGCAAAGCCCTGATCGGACGTGGTGGACTTCGGACGCAACCGCTGACGTCGGGGACGCTGAGCGTCGGTCCCGCGGTCTTGCGCACCGACGTCGAACTCGACGCCGCCCGCGCCGCCGACCAGGTGCGGCGGGCGCAGCCGACGTAACCGTTACCCCTTGACCCGGGGGGGGGCGAGGTGATGGGTGGCGAACTCCGAAGTGGCTCAGCAGTTTGTCTCCCCGTTCGCAAATGGCGGCCGCCTGACCCGGGACGGACCGTGAGCGGGCACACCGGCCCCCTGCTGTTGGCCGCTGTCTGGCGGACGGTGCCCTTGACAGTCGAGCCGGTAACGCAACGTGCTCGTGTTCAACAGTAGGTATCGCTGAGCGATACCTACTGATGAACACCAGCAATGTCACTGTGGAGTTGTCAAGGGACGGATGCGGTCCCGGGTGTGGCCCGGGTGCGGAAGGTGCTACGCGAAAGTGTGTGTCGGACGGCCGGTCAGGCGGCGTCGTCGAGTCGCATGGTGCGGCGGTTGTAGGCGGGTAGCGGTCGGCGGTGCGGGTCGATATTGGCGGGCGGGACGAGCCACGGGTGGCGGTCGAAACCCATCACGATGTCCCAGCCGTGGTGGTGGACTTGGGTGTGGCAGCGTTGGCAGAGCAGGCAGCCGTTGTCGAGGTCGGTGGGTCCGCCGTCGGCCCACGACTTGATGTGATGCACCTGCGTATGGGACGGCGGTGCACCACATTTGATGCAGCAGGCGTCGCGCACGATGATCGCTTTGCGTAGGTGTGCCGGGTACAACCGGCGGGTGTGACCCATCTGCAGCGGTACGCCTTCGCTGTCGAGGATGATCTCGGTCAGCGATCCGTCGCAGGAGACCTGTTTCGCGGTGGCATGGCTGACCGTCCCGGTCCACGGCAGCGTTGCGAGTTCTCCGGTCGCGGGGATGGTCAGCATCAGTTGCGTGCGTGGGCTTCCGACGGTGTCGATGGTCGCGCCGATCGCTGCTTGGTCGAGGATCAACTCGAAAGCGTCGGCACGGCGCTGCTCGGCGGTTCGTCGATCTTCGGTGCCGTCGGGTTCGGGCCTGGGGCACGAGCGCTCATCGATCATCGTCAGGAACTTCTCGCCCACGACCTGGGTGAGGTCGGCGCGGACTTCGACGCGGCCGTCGTCGGTGGTGTGTGCGTTCACCGAGTTCAAGCTTGCATCGTCCGACGCTCGGATTCCTGCGCCACAAGCATCGGCGAGAGCGTTGCCGATGACGTGAGCATGCTTGAGCACCTCAGTCGGTGTTGCACCGGATAGTGCTTGGGCGATGAGTTCGATCTCAAACCGCGAGCGCTCGTCGCCGGAAAGCGCCTCACCACAACGTCTATCGAGCTCGTTCATGCCGCGGACGATGGCGTCGACGACCTCGCTGGACAGTCTCCCATCGGCGGCATGACGCGCCAAAGCGGGCAGGTTGGGCAGGGCGTCGACACTCCGCATGGTGCGGAGGGCGGAGGCCGGCGCATGTCCAGACTCGATCAGCAGCTTCTTGGTGGTGCTACCGGTCTTCTGTGCGACTCCGAGGGCGTCGAGTTGCGCTGCGTGCGTGGCGATCTGGTGGTCTGCGAGGTTGCGGATCAGGCACCACATGTCGAGGGCGTCGAATGTTGCTCTGCCCGTGGGGTCGTCGGTGGGTGGGGTGGTTCCGATGAGTTGATCGAGGAGAGTGGCTAGCTCTGGCATGACTCCAAGGTACAGGAACATTCGTTCGATTTCGAGGGTTTTCCACAAGCCGAGAACCGCGAATTCGTCCGCTGTGCAGTGTTTTTGGTTGACAGTGCGTCGATTCGCGTTGACTGTCGGGACTATCTCGCGTATCTGCCCGAATTGTGACCGACAGACTTCAACTCGACTCCCAGACCTCGATCGAAGTCTGCCGGTCGAGTTGAAGTCTGGCGGTCGCCGGCCCACCGCCCTCTGGTAGTTGCTGTGCTCGACCCAGCGGGCGGCTTTCAGCGCTCCGGCAACCGCAGATCCAGCGTTTCGGATCCGGAAGCAGTGGCCCAGTGCCGCACAGTCAACGAAAACCGACGCACAGTCGACTGGTCGGGGGGCCTCATCCGGCCAGCGCGCGCAGAAAGAACCCCAGGTTCGCCGGACGTTCGGCCAGGCGTCGGACCAGGTACCCGTACCACTGCTCGCCGTAGGGGATGTAGACCCGGACGCATGCGCCGGCGGCTGCCAACCGGCGCTGCTCGTCGGCCCGTATTCCGTACAGCATCTGGTGTTCCCAGCTGTCCGGCGCGCGACCGAATTCGTCGGCGAGGATTCTCGCGGCGTCGATCATCCTGGGGTCGTGGCTGGCGACCATCGGATAACCGGAGCCCTTCATCAGTATCCGGAGGCACCGCTGATAGCTGTCGTCGACCTGGCGGCGGTCGGTGAACGCGACCGCGGGCGGTTCGGCATAAGCGCCTTTACACAACCGGATTCGGGCGCCCGACGCCGCGAATTCGGCGCAGTCGTCCTCGGTGCGGCGCAGGCAGGCCTGCAGCACGGTCCCGGTCTCCGGGAACTCGGAGCGCAACGACCGCACGATCGCCAGCCGCTGGTCGACGGTGGTGTGATCCTCGGCGTCCACGGTGACCACGACGTCCAGGCCATCGGCCGCCTCGACGATCGTGCGCGCGTTCTCCTCGGCGATCTTCGCGCCGTGCTCCGGCAGTGCGAGACCGAGCGCGGTCAGCTTCAGCGACACCTCCAACGACCCGGCAGGTGCCGGACGGCGTCCCGACAGAGACTTGAGCAGAGCCAGATACGCGGTCACCGTGGCGTCCGCCTGGGATTCGTCGAGGGTGTCCTCGCCCAGGAAGTCGACCGAGACGGAGAGTCCGTCGGCGAGTTCGGCCCCGACGGCGGCCATGGCGGCGTCGAGCGACTCGCCCGGCACGAATCGGCGGACCACTCGTCCGGTGACCGGCCACCGCTGGGACGCGTCCTTGATCCGCTCGCTGCGCGATGCCGCGACGATCGCGGGCCGCAGCACGGTGTCGAAGACGGACCCCATCACAGCGCCGTCCAGTCGGCGACCATGTGCGGGTACGACGAGGTGGTGGGAGGTGAGAAGGTCTCCTTGATCGTGCGGGTCGAGGTCCAGCGCATCAGGTTCTGCTTCGACCCGGCTTTGTCGTTGGTTCCCGACGCCCGGCCGCCGCCGAAGGGTTGCTGCCCGACCACCGCGCCGGTGGGCTTGTCATTGACGTAGAAGTTGCCCGCCGCGTTCCGCAGCCGGTCGGAGGCGAGCGCGACCGCGGCGACATCGGTCGCCATGACCGACCCCGTGAGTGCGTACTGCGCCGTCGAATCGACCAGGCCGAGAATGTTCTCGTAGTCGGCGTCGTCGTAGACGTGAACCGCGAGGATCGGACCGAAGTACTCTATGGCGAACGCCTCGTCGGTCGGGTCGTCGGACACCAAGACCGTGGGTCGGACGAAGTACCCCTCGGTGTCATCGCAGACGCCGCCGACCGCGACGGTCAGCGACGCCGACGACTTGGCCCGGTCGATGGCCGCGACCTGCTTGTCGAACGCGCGCCGATCGATCACCGCACCACCGAAGTTCGTCAGATCTCGGACGTCGCCATAGGCGAGTTCGTCGGCCTCGCCGAGGAACTCGTCACCCATCCGCTCCCACACCGACCTGGCGACATACGCGCGCGACGCCGCCGAACACTTCTGTCCCTGGTACTCGAAAGCGCCGCGCGTCAACGCCGTTCGCAACGCATGAGGTTCGGCCGAGGCGTGCGCGACGATGAAGTCCTTGCCACCGGTCTCGCCGACGAGGCGCGGGTAGTTCCGGTAGTGCTCGATGTTGGCACCGACCTCACGCCACAGATGACGGAACGTCCTCGTCGACCCGGTGAAATGGATCCCGGCCAGATCCTCGTCGGCGAGAACGACGTCCGAGACCGCGGCACCGTCGCCGTGGACGAGGTTGATCACCCCGGGCGGTAATCCGGCGGCCTCGAGCAGCGCCATGGTCAGCTGCGCGGAGTACGCCTGGGTGGGGGAGGGCTTCCAGACGACGGTGTTGCCCATCAACACGGGGGCGGTGGGCAGATTGGCGGCGATGGCGGTGAAGTTGAACGGGGTCACGGCGTAGACGAACCCGTCCAGTGGACGGTGGTCAAGCCGGTTCCACACCCCGGGCGACGACTCCGGTTGCTCGGCGAGGATCTCACGCGCGAAGGCGACGTTGAACCGCCAGAAGTCGACGAGCTCGCAAGGGGCGTCGATCTCGGCCTGCTGCACCGACTTCGACTGACCGAGCATCGTCGCCGCCGCGATCCGCTCGCGCCACGGCCCGGCCAGCAGCTCGGCGGCGCGCAGGATCACGGCCGCGCGGTCGTCGAAGCTCGTGTGAGCCCAGTCGGGGGCGGCGGCGCGAGCGGCGTCCACCGCGGCGCGGGCGTCGTCGTGGGTGGCGTTGGTGATGAAGCCGAGTACCTCGCGGTGTGCGTGGGGCTGGACGACGTCGATCTCCTCACCCGCCCCGAGGCTCAGGTGGCCGCCGATGATGTGCGGGAACTCGCGGCGGCCGGCATGCGACTGTAGCGCCAGCTCGTCGACGATGCGCGCACGCTCGGGCGAACCGGGGGCATAGCTGTGGACGGGTTCGTTCGACGGTCGAGGGGGAGTGGTGATGGCATCCATGACCTCAGTCCACCGTCCCTTTCGACGTCGCGATATGGCCGATCAGCCGAGGTGGGTCTCTTAGTCTTGTCCGTATGGACAAGACTGCCGGTATCGCGCTCGGGCGGTTGGTCCTCGCCCTTGACCAGACCGTCGCGACCCTGGTCTCGTCGCCCCGCGGTCTCGACGCGCCGGTGTCGACGATGGCGATGGTCGACGCCGACGACGTGCACTACGGGCTCGGGCACGCCGCCCGATCCGCCGACCTGTTCCTCCTGGTCGGACTCGCCGACGACGTCGTCGTGGAGTGGCTCGGCGGCCTCGGGGCGCACCGCCCGGTCGCCGTACTGGCCAAGAACCCCGCACAGACCCTGGTCGGCCTCGCCGATCGACTGGGCATCGCGGTCATCGCCATCGATCCGCACGCCCGCTGGGAACGCATCTACAACCTCGTCACCCGGGTGCTCGACGCCGCACGCGGCGCGGTCGGGAGCGGCGAGTCCATGGAGTCGGGAAGCACCGGCGACCTGTTCGAGCTCGCCGCGGAGGTCGCCCGCCGGACCGGTGGTCTGGTGAGCATCGAGGACGAGCACGCGCACGTCCTCGCCTACAGCTCGGCTGGCGAGGAGGCCGACGAGTTGCGCAGACTGTCGATCCTGGGCCGCGAGGGGCCGCCGGAGATGCTGGCCTGGTTGCGGGAGTGGGGCGTGATGGACGCGGTCCGGAAGTCGTCCGGAGTCGTGATGGTCGACGCACGCACCGATCTCGGACTTCGGCCGCGTCGCGCGGTCGCCATCCGTCCGGCGTCGGGCCCACACAGCGATCGCTCCGACGTCCTGATGGGGGTCGTCTGGCTGCAGGAGGGGTCGCGCCCGCCGGCCCGCGACACCGACGAGGTACTCGTCGGCGCCGCAGCTGTGGCGGCCCGGGTGATCTCGCGACGGCGTTCGGCAGGCTCCGACCACGATCAGCGGGTCCGGCGACTCCTCGGTGTCGGCGGAGTCCCGGTCGACACAGACCACCTCGCCGCCCAGCTCGGCATCGCGCCGACCGCCACGGTGACGGTCGTGGGGTTCACGGCCCCCGACGGCATCCGCGCCGGGCAGGTCTCGGCACTCATGCTGCACGCCAGCGCTTTCAGTCCGCTGTCGGTCACGGTCACGATCGGTGACCGCGCGTACGTCGTGCTCCCAGGCGTCCCGCTCGACGACGCCGTCACGTGGGCGCGGATCTCCGTCGACGCCGCCGACCGCCAATTCGGCGTGCCGGCACGCGCGGTCGTCGCCGGCCCCGACACCATCGCCGCCGCAACCGATCTGCGCTCTGCGATCGATCGTGTCCTGGACGCCGCCGGTCGCGACGCCGACCTGATCGACGACGTCACCACCGTCGAGCGATCCCGCACCGGGGTGCTGCTCGCCGAGATCATCGGATTGCTCTCGGAGAACCCCGATCTCGTCGACAGCCGGGTCGCCGGGCTCGCGGATCTCGATACTCGCAGCGGCAGCGAGTTCACCGCGTCGTTGCGCGCCTACCTCGACCATTTCGGTGACGTCCGCGCGGCAGCGGCGGCGCTGCACGTCCATCCGAACACCTTGCGCTACCGCATCCGTCGAGTGCAGACCCTGACCGGGATGGATCTCGACGACCCGGCGACGCGTCTCGTCGTGGCGCTGTCCCTGCGCGTTCGGTGAGAGTCGCTGCGCCCCCGAGTCCCACCCCGACCGAGTGCCACCCCGCCCGGCCGGCCGGTGGGTACCGTGGCGCCCATGCCCTCATCGTCGAAGTCCCTGTCCGACCTGACCGGCTCGCGGGTCGTCGTCACCGGTGCGACGAACGGTATCGGGATGGCCACCGCCCGCGCGCTCGCCCGGGCCGGTGTGCAGGTGGTCCTGGCCGTCCGCGACACCGATCTCGGCGCCCGGCGCGCACGGGAATTCGGCGGTGACTGCGAGGTGATCCGGCTCGATCTCGCCGACCTCGCCTCGGTGCGGACCTTCGTCGAGGAACTCGACGGCCCGATCGATGTGCTGGTCAACAACGCCGGCATGTTCCCGCATCAGCATCGGACGACGCGGGACGGATTCGAACTCGGGATGGGCACCAATTTCCTCGGGCCGTTCGCCCTGACCAACCTGCTCCTGCCACGCATCAGGCGGCAGATCGTGTCCGTGGGTTCGGAGGGGCATCGCCGCGCCCGCATCGACCCCGCCGACCTGGACCTCCGACGCACCCGGTGGTCGTCGCCGCGGGCCTACACCGGGTCGAAACTCGCGGTGATGCTGTGGGGTCTCGAACTCGACCGACGGTTGCGCGACGTCGGGTCGCCGGTGACCTCGATGCTCACCGATCCCGGCTGGGCCGCGTCGAACATCTCGAACAAGCCGGGCCTGGGCGTTCTGCACCGCGCGGCGCAGGGCCTGGCGGGTGTCGTCGGCAACGATCTCGACGCCGGCGCGGCACCCACCCTGCATTGCCTGACCGAGCCGATCCCGCCGGGCAGCTACGTGGGGGTCGACGGACCGTGGGGACTGCGCGGCCGACCGGTGCTGTCGGGCCGATCGCTCGCGGCGTGCGACTACGAGCTGGCCGGTCGACTCTGGACCGAGGCCGAGGCCGAGGCCCGCACCGGCACCCGGTGGCCGCTGGGGTAGGGCCCACGTGCCCGGCCGGATCACGCCGGATCGGTCAGTCGATCCGACAGCTGAGCGGTGAGTTCGTGCGCATATTCCAGTTGCCGCTCGAGCTTCTCGCACGCCAGTCGTGCGCGCTGCCGGAACTCCGCGACCGCCTCGAGCGCCGCCCGCCGGTCCGCCGGCGCCGCGTCGGAGTCGTCGAGGACGCTCTCGGCATGCAGGAGTGCGCGCATGTCGTCGAGGGTGAAACCGAGTGGCTTCATCCGCCGGATCACGAACAGCCGATCGATGTCGGCCCGGGTGTACAGCCGGAAGCGCCCGGCCGAGCGGGCGGACGGGACGACCAGACCGACCTCGTCGTAGTGGCGGATCGTCTTGATGGACAACCCGGTTTCCGTTGCCACCGTGCCGATCTGCAGGTGCTCGGCGGTGTCGGTCCCGTCGTCGGTCACGACCTGTCCTCTCTACCCGGTCAGCCCTCGCCGCCGAGCTGTCCGCTGAGGCGTCGATGACGCTCGGCGCTGTGGTCGTCGAGGCCGACGATGGTGGCGGTCTTGCCCTTGGCTGCGTACTTGGTGGTGACGGCATCGAGCGTAGCGACCGTCGACGCGTCCCAGATGTGTGCGCCGCTCATGTCGATGACGACGTCGTCCGGGTCGCCGACATAGTCGAACTGGTACACGAGGTCGTTGCTGGACGCGAAGAACAACTCGCCCCGCACCGCGTAGACGCGGGTTCCGGGTTCGGGATCGGCGACATCGACCACCTCCGTGAAGTGGGCGACCCGGCGCGCGAACAGGACCATCGCCGTCAGGACGCCCACGATCACCCCGTACGCGAGATTGTGGGTGGTCACGGTGACGACGACGGTCGCGAGCATCACGGCCGTCTCGCTCTTCGGCATGCGCCGCAGGGTCTTCGGGTTGACGCTGTGCCAATCCAGGGTGCCGACCGACACCATGATCATGACGGCGACGAGCGCGGCCATCGGGATCAGCGCGACGATGTCACCCAGCCCGACGACCAGGATGAGCAGGAAGAGTCCGGCCAGAAACGTCGAGATGCGGGTGCGGGCCCGGGACTCCTTGACGTTGATCATGGTCTGGCCGATCATCGCGCACCCGCCCATGCCGCCGAAGAGACCGGTCACGATGTTGGCGATGCCCTGACCGGTGGCTTCACGCGTCTTGTCGGAGTGGGTGTCCGTGAGGTCGTCGACGAGCTTGGCGGTCATCAGCGATTCGAGGAGGCCGACGAGTGCCATGGTGAAGGCGTAGGGCGCGATGACCGACAGCGTCTCCCAGTTCAGCGGGACGTCGGGAAAGAACAACGTGGGCAGACTGTCCGGCAGGTCGCCCTCGTCGCCGACGTCGGGGACGGAGAACCCGACCGCGAGCGTGACCGCAGTGAGCAGCACGATCGCGACGAGTGGTGATGGGATCGCCGTGGTGAGCCGCGGCAGACCGACGATGATCGCAAGCCCCGCCGCGACGAGGGGATAGACCAGCCACGGCACCCCCAGCAGGTGGGGGAGTTGAGCCGTGAAGATGAGGATGGCCAGTGCGTTGACGAATCCGACCATCACGCTGCGCGGGATGAACCGCATCAGACGGGCGACACCCACTGCGCCGAGGACGATCTGGATGACCCCGGCGAGGAGCACCGCGGCGATCAGGTGATCCAGGCCGTGACTGGCGACCAGGGGGGCCACCACCAGCGCCACCGCCCCGGTGGCGGCGGAGATCATCGCCGGACGGCCGCCGACGATGGCGATCGTCACCGCCATCGTGAACGAGGCGAACAGGCCCACCCGCGGGTCGACCCCGGCGATGATCGAGAACGAGATGGCCTCGGGGATGAGCGCGAGCGCCACCACGAGACCGGCGAGGACCTCGGTACGCAGGCGCCGCGGGGAGCGCAGGGTCGCCAGCACCGACTGTTGTCGGGCAGGAGTCAGCACCTCGGCCGTCATCGGCGTCTCGACTTTCGTGAGGTAACGGAAACGTCTGTCGCGGAAGGGGTCACCCACCCTCGCGGGCGTCGGGCGATTCCGACGGCCGACGCCGCCCCGCAGGACGGACCAACTCTACCCTCACGGGAGGGTAGAGATACAAATGCGGGTGTGCGGCTGGGCGTCACGCCACACAACTCCAGGCGCGCAACAACACGCCCCCTGCGCGATGCGCAAGGGGCGTGTCGACGATGCGGGATCAGAGAATCGTGAGCATCTCGTTGTAGGTCGGCAGCGGCCACAGATCGTCGGCGACGATGGACTCGAGGGTGTCGGCGACCTCGCGGACCGCGGCCATGGCCGGGACCAGTTTCTCCAGCGCGTACTTCGACTCCTCGAAGGTGGACTCGCCGTGCATGCCGGCGATACCGGCATCGAGGGCCGTCAACCCGTCGTGCAACGTGCTGATCAGTCCGGTCAGTTCCTCGAGCAACGGTGTGGGAGCCTCGATTCCGGCCATCTTGAGCGACGCCGCCGTCCCGGCGAGCTCACCCTGGTACCGGATCGCGGCCGGCATGATCATCGTCTTGGCGATCTCCGCGGTCTCCTTGGCCTCGACGAGGAGGGTGAGCGCGTAGTACTCGAAGATGACGTCCTCGCGGGCCTCGAGTTCGCGGGCCGACAGCACGCCGTACTTCTCGAAGATCTCGACGACGTCCGGCGAGGTGTACTCCGTCACCGCGTCGACCGTCGTCCGTAGGTTCTTCAGTCCGCGGGCGGCGGCCTCTTCCTGCCATTCGTCGGAGTAGCCGTTGCCGTTGAAGATGACCGAGCCGTGGGCATTGGCGATCTCCTGCAACACCTTCTGGACGGCGTCCGCGAGTTCGAGACCGTCGGCGAGGAGCTTCTCGAGGTCCGAGGCGATGAAGTCGATGGAGTCGGCGAGGATCGTGTTGATGGCGACCATGGGATCGGAGATCGACTGATTGGAACCCGGTGCGCGGTACTCGAATCGGTTGCCGGTGAACGCGAAGGGGCTGGTGCGGTTGCGATCCCCCGGATCGGCTTTGAGGGGCGGCAGGGTGTCGACCCCGAGTTCGATGACCCCCGCGGCCTTGGAACCGGTGGCGCCGCCCTTGGCGATCTGCTCGAAGACGTCCATCAGCTGGTCGCCGAGGAAGATCGAGATGATCGCCGGCGGAGCCTCATTGGCGCCGAGACGATGATCGTTCGACGCCGACGCGACCGCCGCGCGGAGGAGCCCGCCGTAGAGGTGCACCGAGCGGATGATCGCGCCGCAAAAGGTCAGGAACTGCATGTTCTCGTGCGGGGTGTCGCCGGGATTGAGCAGGTTGCCCTGATTGGCGTTGCCGAGCGAGAAGTTGACGTGCTTGCCCGAACCGTTGACGCCGGAGAACGGCTTCTCGTGCAGCAGGCATTTCATACCGTACTTCTCGGCGACGGCCTTCATCGTGGTCATCATCAGCTGCTGATGGTCGTGGGCGAGGACCGACCGCTCGAAGACCGGTGCGAGCTCGAACTGGCCGGGCGCGACCTCGTTGTGCCGGGTCTTCGCCGGGATCCCCTGCTTGAACAGCTCGCGGTCGAGTTCGATCATGAACGACAGCACGCGTTCCGGGATGGCACCGAAGTAGTGGTCGTCGAACTCCTGGCCCTTCGACGGCGGTGCGCCGAACAGGGTTCGGTTGCAGGTCATGAGATCTGGTCGCGCATAGAAGAAGTGCTCGTCGATCAGGAAGTACTCCTGCTCGGCGCCGGCGTAGGAGACGACGGTGTCGACGTCGTCGTGGCCGAAGAGGCGGAGCAACCGCATGGCCTGCTTGCTCATGGCCTGTTGGCTGCGCAGGAGCGGGGTCTTCTTGTCGAGGGCCTCGCCGGTCCACGAGATGAAGATCGTCGGGATGCAGAGGGTGTTGCCGTTCGGGTTCTCCAGGATGTACGCGGGACTGGTGACGTCCCAGCCCGTGTAGCCGCGGGCTTCGAAGGTGCCGCGCAGACCGCCGTTGGGGAAGCTCGACGCGTCGGGCTCGCCCTGCAGCAGCGTCTTGCCCGCGAACTCGGCGAGCGATGCGCCGGTGGAATCGGGTTCGAGGAACGAGTCGTGTTTCTCGGCCGTGAAACCGGTGAGCGGGTAGAAGACGTGGGCGTAGTGGGTGGCGCCCTTCTCGATGGCCCAGTCCTTCATGGCCACCGCGACGTAGTCGGCGAGGGTGGGGTCGAGCGCGCAGCCGGTGTCGACGGTCGCGGCGACCGCTTTGAAAACGTGCTTGGGCAGCCGCTTCTTCATGACCGACAGGCTGAACACATTGCGCCCGAACGTGTCTGCGAGGGGTTCGGTGAACCCCGGCGCCGACACGTCGTAGGTCGTCACGGCCTCGATCGCCTGTCGGCGGGACATGCTGCCACTCATGGACACTCCTGGATGATCTGGGCCCCCTGTGCGCGGGGGCGCACGACGACGTCGGTACGCCGTTTGTCGCAATTGCGAGCGCTTCGACGCTATGAGCTGGGTGTATGCGCCCGATTGCCCCCATGTGACGCCGAGGAAAACTAGTGCCCCTCGGAACCGGTCGAGGCAACGCCGTTTCCCGAAAACCCGTGGCGCGATGGTCTACCGCAGCGTCGCGTTGTCGCCCATCACCGCGCCCTCGCGGCGCGGATCGGCGCCGCCGATCCAGCCGCCGCCGTGTCGCAGCAGGGCGCTGAGCCCGCTCGACTGTTCCTCGACCGACACCTCGGCTCCGCGTTCCCGGAGGCCGCGGACCAACGGATCGTGTGCGCCGTCGTCCGTGGTGTCGACGAGCGGGTGTTCGCCGCCGACGTTGGAGGTCGGGGTGTTGGCCGAGCCGAAGTCGATCATCGACACGGCCTGCTGGGGATCGAGGCCCCAGTCCAGCATCCCGACGATCGTCTTGATGACGAACTGGATGATCACCGACCCGCCGGGGGAACCCAGGGCCGCGACCACCTCGGCCGGCGCTCCGTCGGCGCCGGGCTGCAGAACGAGTGTGGGCGCCATCGACGAGCGCGGCCGCTTGCCCGGCGAGACCCGGTTGGCGAGCAGCGTCCCGTCGTCGTCGCGGGGTTCGGCAGAGAAGTCGGTCAACTCGTTGTTGAGTAGGAACCCGTCGACCATGTGGTAACTGCCGAAGGCGGATTCGATGGTCGTCGTCATCGTGGCGACGTTGCCGTACCGGTCGGCGACGGTGATGTGACTGGTTCCGTGTTCGGTGCCCGGGTGCGACCCCAGGGGCACCGGTCCGAGGTCACCCGCCGGCGCCTCGCCGAGCGAGGAGTCGGGTGAGATGAGCGCTGCCCGAGACCGCAGATAGGCCGGATCGAGGATGGTCGCGACCCCGCGCCCGGGCAGCGGGACGAAGTCCGGGTCGGCCACATACTTGTCGCGATCGGCGTAGGCGAGGCGTTCGGCCTCGGTGACGAGGTGCACGGCGGCTGGGTCGGGACGCCCGCCGTCGGCGTCGAGATCGGACGGCGGCATCGACGGCAGATCGAAGTTCGCCAGGATGCCCAGCGCCGACGCGACGGCGATCCCGCCGGACGACGGTCCGGGCATGGCCACGATCTGTCGCCCCCGATAGGTGGTGACCACCGGCTCCCGGGCGATGGCACGGTAGTCGCGTAGATCCTGCTCGGTCATCAGGCTCGGTGTCATGCCGCCCGCGGTGCTGCCGGCCTCGGCGACGATGGCTCGGGCGAGCGGCCCGTCGTACATCGCGCCCGCGCCGTCGGCGGCGAGGGCGCCGAGCGTCTTGGCGTACGCGGGGTTGACGAGCCGCGTGCCCGCCGGCTTCGCGGCGCCGTCACTCGCGAGGAAGTAGGAGCGGGCCTCGTCGTCGGCACCGAGTTCGGCCGCCGACGCGGCGATCGCGGTCGCCAGCCGCGGGCTGATGTCGAACCCGTTGTCGGCCAATTCGATCGCCGGATCGAACAGATCTCGCCATGGTTGTCCGCCGAAGTCGGCATGGACCATCTCGAGCATGCGCAGCACGCCCGGCACGCCGATGGACCGTCCCGAGGCGCTGGCACTCGGCGCGGGTGGGGTGGGATCGTTGGGGGCGATCCGGGTCAGGTAGGTCTCGGTGGCCGCCGCCGGCGCCGTCTCGCGACCGTCGAAGGCCCGCACGCTCTTCGACCCCGCGTCGTAGTAGAGCGCGAAGGCGCCTCCGCCGATCCCGGAGGATTGCGGCTCGACGAGTCCCAGCACCATCTGCGCGGTGACCAGGGCGTCGGCGGCCGTCCCGCCGTCGCGCAGCACCTCGCAGGCCGCGCGGGTCGCGAGCGGATTGGCGGTTGCCGCTGCGTAGGTGTCGGTGACGACCGGTCTCATCCCTGTTCGGAAGCCGGACGCGACTTCCGGTCTGGTGGCGATGTCGGTGGGTGCGGCCGTCATCGTCTGGGCGTCGATCATCTCGCCGTTGGGGATCTCGGCGCAGGTGACCGGACTCGCTTCCGGCTCGGCTGGATCCGAGCCGCAGGCAGTCGCGAGGAAGGTGGTGGCCGTCGCGACGACGAGGACACGTACCACTCGAGAGACTCCGGACCCGGCCGTCATCGGCCAAGCGTACTGACCGAGTGGCCGTTCGCGACGCGAACTGGGTCGAATGTTCAGGACAGCGGCCGTGACCGCATAGGGTCGAGGCGGAGGGCCGCACCGGCATGGTCGGCCGGACGAGACGAACGGGGAGAATCGTGGGAGTGGTACGGCATCAGGCGAAGATCGACAGGCCGCGCGAGCGGGTCTTCGACTACATCGACGGTTACCAGAACGTCCCGGAGTACCTGCTCGGAGTCACCCGGTTCGAGCCGACGACGGAGAAGACCAGCGGACTCGGAGCGAAGTTCGCGGTCTCGATGGACGTCGGGCCGAAGACACTGAAGTCGGTGGTCGAGTGCACCGACTACGTCGAGAACGAGCTCATCGAGTTGAAGGCCGTCGAGGGTTTCGACGCGAACACGACGTGGCGTTTCGCCGACGCGGACGGTGGATCGGGCACCGAACTCGACGTCGAGATCAACTACAACCTCCCCGGCGGTATGGCGGGCAAACTCCTCGGCAAGGTCGTGGGACCGTTCGCCGCTCAGGCGGTGCGGCACACGGAAGCGACGATCAGGAAGAAGATCGACTAGGAGCCGGATTCCGGCTCGGGCTCGGCCGACTGCCGTTCGAGCGCCGGGCCGGGTTCCGGTATCCGGTTGGGCAGGTGCCGCGAGAACAGCAACGCCAGCACGAGCAGGCCGAAGACGACGAACAGCGACTGCTGCAGGGCCGCGATCTGCGAATCCGAATAGGCCTGTGACACCGCCTGTGCGGACTCCTCCGAGCCGCCCGCGTCGAGGACGAGGGTGCGCGCCTCGTCGGCGGAGATGATCGGCACTCCCTGCTCGTCGACGGCGGCGATGATGCGTTGTTGGTCGGTGGGGGAGAGGTTCTCGGCGTCGTCGACCGCCGACACGAAGCCCGACGACAGCATGAGCAGGAAGACCGATCCCGCGACCGCGGTGCCGAACGACGACCCCAGGTTCTGGAAGGTGCCCTGCAGGCCGCCGACCTCCGAGGTGTCCTTCTCCTCGACAGCGGACATGTTGACGTTGCCGAGTTGTGAAGCGAGCAGACCGAAGCCGGCGCCGACCACGAACATGCCCGCGGCGAAGGCGGCGTTGCGCAGATCGATTCCCACCGAGGCGATGACGAGGAGTGTCCCCAGCGCCATCGTGATCTGTCCGCCGCGCGCGATGAACCGTGCGGAACGCCGTGCGGTGAGCCAGGATCCAAGGATCGAGAACAGGACGAGCCCGACCGAGAGCGGCAGGATCTTCACCCCGGTCTGCAGTGCGTCGCGTCCGAGCATCGTCTGCAGGTAGACGGGGACCACGAAGAACAGGGCGGCGATCGCGAAGTACTGGGCGAGGAAACCGCCGAGTCCGCTTCGGAGAGCAGCGATGCGGAAGAGTTCGACACGCAGCAGCGGTTGGCGGCCGGACGTCGCCAGGGTGCGCTGCCGCAGGACGAACAACCAGAGCACGACGACCCCGGCGAGCAACAGGTATGCCACGGGGGAGACGCCCAGCGGGGCGATCTCGTCCCCGCCGATCTCCGGTGGATGCTGCGGCTTCAGCCATCCCCACGTCTTCGATTGCAGTACGCCGTAGACGATCAGCGACAGGCCGCCGGCGGATGCCACGACGCTGAGGGGGTCGATGCGTACCTCCGGGTCGCGGGGTACGTCACGAATCAGCTTGGCCGCGAACAGGACCGCCACCATGACGACGGTCTCGGCGACGAACACGTAGCGCCACGACAGGTATGTGGTCATCACGCCACCGAGCAGCGGGCCGACGGCGGCGGCCAGCCCGGTGACCGCGCCCAGGATCGAGAATGCGGTGACCCGGGCCTTGCCCGTGTAGTTGATGGCGGCCAGCGATGCGATCGCGGGGATGACGAGCACCGCGCCCAGCCCCTCGACGAGTGACCAGCCGATGAGCAGGACGGTCAGGTTGGGACTCAGCGCTGTGGTCAGCGAGCCGATGCCGTAGATGACCGCACCGATCTTGAATGCTCTTGCGCGCCCCATCAAGTCGCCGAGCTTGCCTCCGGTCAGCATGAAGGCGGCCATCGTCAGCGCGTAGAAGGTGATCGCGGCCTGCATGCCGGTGATCGAGGTCCCGAGGTCGTCGGCCACGACCGAGATGGACACGTTCATCACGGTGCTGTCGAGCACCATCACGAACTGTGAGACGGCCAGGATGATGATCACAGACCAAGAGCGCATCGTCAGTCTCCTCAGATGTGGTGAGCGCTCTGATCTTTACAGGTTCGGCGGTTTACTGCGCGGGATTGAGCATCGGTACGAGGAACTGGCGCGCCACCGTGGCGAGCTGCGCGTCGTCGGTGATGTCGACGACGCGGCTGGGCACGGTGAGGAACGACGCGGAGATGCGGACCATCATCTCGGCCACGAGATCGACGTCGAGTTCGTCGGAGATGTTGCCCGCCAGCTGTTCCCGGCGCAGCTGGGCGGCGACGAAGTGCTGGACCGTCGCGAGCAGCATGCCGTCGCCGCCGATCATCGATTCGATCAGCATGCTGGGCTCGGCGTCGCTGATCTCACCGATCAGCGGGTTGCCGGAGATCGCCCGCAGCGAACCGACGAACCCGACCACGACGCGGTCGGCCACGGTGTCGGCGCGGGGGATCTCCGCGCGGAACCGGTCGAAGTACCGACGGAACTCGCGGAGCACCACCTGGTCGACCAGGGCGTCCTTGGTGGCGAACTTGCGATACAGGGTGACTCTCGTGACGCCGGCGCTCTTCGCCACCTTCTCCATCGGCGTCCGTTGCACGCCCAGCCGGCAGAAGAGTTCGAAGGCCGCGTCGAGCAGACGTTCGGCGGTGGGATCGGCGGCCTCGTCGGATTGAGCCGCGGATTCGAGAAACGCCCGCTGGAGAAGCGAGCTGGACAGCGAAGCGCCGGACGGCTGCGTGGTCACTCGCCTCACCCCCTTCCTCACATCATGACCGCATGAGCTTCCATGATCGCAAAATTCGCGAAAGAGGTGTGTTCTGGACCACGCGGTGGTAACAATGATACAAGGATACGTTGTTTGTCACATTGATACATGGAAGTGATGGGACGGGGTCATGGAAGATCTGAACAGGCGGAACCTGATACGCGCGGGCGGTGTCGTCGGCGCAGCCGGTGCGGTCGCGGCGCTCTCGCAGACGACGCCGTGGACGTGGTCGCCGGCGAACTCGGTGCCCGGCCGCGGTCGCGGCGCGGACCCGCGGCAGCTGTGGGACGACGAGGCCGACCCGGTGATCGCCAAGGTCATCGACAGCGGGCAGGTGCGCAACGTCAATCGCCTGCTGCGCACGTGGCATCGCAACTCGCAGCCGCTGCCCGCCGGGCTGCCCTCGGAACTGCGCGACTTCATGGAGCACGCTCGTCAGCTGCCCGCGTGGGCCGACCAGGCCAAGCTGGCCGACGCGGTCCGATTCAACCAGAAGCGCGGAACCTACCTCGGCGTCCTGTACGGCTTCGCCAGCGGCATGATGAGCACCGTCATCCCGCGCGAGGCCCGGTCGGTCTACTACTCCAAGGGCGGATGGGACCTCAAGGACCGCATCACCAAGACCGCGAAGCTCGGATACGACATCGGATCGCTCAACGCCTATCAGCCCGGCGGCGAGATGATCGTGACCTGCGTGAAGACCCGTATGGCGCACGCCGGCGTGCGACACCTCCTGCCGCAGTCGCCGCACTGGGTGCACGGCGCGACGGAGAAGAAGCCGATCAGTCAGGCCGACATCATGGTCACCTGGCACAGCCTGCCGACGACCGTCATGCGCAACTTCGACAAGTGGAACGTCCCGATCGCGGCCGACGAATCCGCCGGATTCCTGCATTCGTGGCAGATCACCGCTCGCCTGCTGGGCGTCCAGGACGAGTACATCCCCGCCTCCTGGGCCGCCGCCGACTCGCAGGCGCAGCAGGTCCTCGACCCGATCCTGGCGCCGACCCCCGAGGGTCGCAAGCTCGCCGACATGCTGCTCGACCTCGGCATGAACCTCGACCTCTCGCTGATCTCGCGCGGCGTCCTGGGGGCGCTCACGCGATTCGTGCTCGGTGACAAGGTCGCCAACTGGTATCAGATCCCGCGGGAGCCCGTGTGGAGCCCGCTGCTCGAGACGGCGTGGGGTCCGTACGTACAGATCCGCGAGGGCCTGCTCAACGTCGGCATGCCGCGTGAGGCGTACTGGCTGTTCGACGAGTTCCTCCGCCAGTTCGTGCTCTTCTACATGTCCGAACTGCGGATGCCGATCAACATCGAGATCCCGGTGATCAACAACCCGAAGTACAACTAGCCAGAAACTAACCGGCGGACTTCTTCTCAGCCCCCGCCGACTCACCGACTTCCACCGCCCGGTCCTGCTTCTTCTTGTTCCGCTTCGGCAACAGGGGGATGCGGGGCCGGGCGGTGAGCCATTTGCTGAACGGTAGGCGTAGGAGCAGGTCGACGAGCGCCAGCGAGACCGCCAGAACCAAGGCGATCAAGATGATCGAGCGCAGGACCGCCGAGTGCGGGAACCAGTCGAAGAGTCCGCTGAGGAATCCCACCCGGCCCAGGATGTCGAGGACCAGCGGGTGGACTGCGAAGACGCCGAACGCGCGCAAGGTGGCCTGCGACACCAGCTTCCCGCCCGCCGGACGGCCGGCGGCGCGTCGGTCATCCCAGACCAGACCGATGAGCCACAACAGGACGAAGCCGCCGACGAACCAGGGCAGGGACACCGGGTTCCAGGCCGTGTTGGCCTTCCACGGCACATTCCCCGGCGATGTCGCCAGCAGGTATCCGGCAACGGTGAAGGCCGCGCAGCCCGCCGCGACCAGGACGACCGTCGCCATGTGGTCGCGGAGCCAACGGTCCACCGCCTCGCGATGCTGCGCGGCCAGCACGCCCATGGTGATGAAGAGCGCGTACATCGGCAGCGTCTTCCACAGGTGCTGGTAGGCGACGTCCCAGACGTGACCGGAGGGTCGGGGGAGGTACTGGTAGACGACGAACACCAGGAGTTGGATCGCGGTCCCGCCGGCCAGCAACAGCCATGGGTGATTGCGGCCGCGTTCGAAGACCCACGCGATCAGTGGGAAGAACAGGTAGATCTGCATCGAGATCAGCAGGAAGTACAACTGGTACTTGCCCTCGCCCACGAGCAGGTCGTGCCCGAGCCGGGGCAGCATCTCACTGATCGGCGGGAACGGATTGTCGGCGATGATGATGTGGTCGGTGATCGTGTAGATCAGCGTCCATGCCAGGTAGGGCCCGACGACGAGCCCGAAACGACGCCGCCAGAACTGCCACGGCGACATCTCCCGACCCTGCATGCTCAGCACGAGGACGTAGAGGGTCACCGCCACGAAGCCGTATCGCGTCAGGTGGCACAGGGTGCCGACGAGATTCGCGCCCCTGATCTCGTCGGCACCGCCGTTGATGGCGTTGATGCTGTGCGCGACGACCACGAAGGTGAACAGGACGACCCGGACGAAGTCGGCGGTGTGCGCGCGACCGCGGGGCTTGGTCGTGGGCGAGGGAGGGGCCGACTCGGCGGGACGGGGTGCCACGGAGTCCGCAGACCCTTTCGCGCTGGTCGTGGTCTCGTCGTCGGCGGTGGGTGCCGACCCTGATGCCGCGTGCACCAACGAAAAGACCTCCCCGGGTGAAACGGTAGAACGTATGCGGTAGGCAGTGTACGGACACAGGCTGGCAGGAACCTCAACGCCGGGGTGTCCTCAGTGGTGACGATCACAGCCGGAAATGTCCGGTTCGCGTCGGGGTCGATCGTACCGGTCCTCGCATTCCGACGCCGGGCGTCACACATCGTCGTGGGTGTTCCCGGCGACGGGGGCGAACTACACGATCTTCACCATCTGAGGTGTGTGGTGTGGCCGGGTGAGGTCGCTCGCGTAGACTCCCGCTGTCGGGGAGCCGCGCCACCGTGGGCTCTTCGCGGTCCGCCTTCGTAGCTCAGGGGATAGAGCAACCCTCTCCTAAAGGGTAGGTCGTAGGTTCGAATCCTACCGAGGGCACCAGTCTGGCCGTTCCACTGCGCGAGTGCCGTCTCGCGGGGTTTCGGCCTACGAACTCACGCCGGATTTCGCGAACCGCCGACGGTAGACGAGTGGCGAGACGCCGACACTCGCGGCGAAATGGTGTCGCAGCAGCGTCGCCGACGTGAAGCCGACCTGGCGTGCCACCTCGTCGACGCTGGCGGTGGTCGTCTCGAGCAGGTTCTTCGCCGACAGCACTCGCTGTTCGGTCAGCCAGCGGCGAGGCGAGATGCCGACCTCGTCGACGAAGCGACGCGCAAAGGTACGTCCGGACATGTGCATCCGGGACGCCATGTCGTCGATGCTGATGTCGCGGTCGAGGTTGGCCGTCATCCAGGCCAGAAGCGATCCGAAGCCCTCGTCGGTGCACGCCGGCATCGGGGCCTCGACGAACTGGCGTTGTCCGCCGTCGCGGTGCGGTGGCACGACCATGCGCCGCGCGATGCGGTTGGCGACGGCCGGTCCCCAGGATTCGCGGACCAGGTGCAGCGAGGCGTCGATCCCGGCGGCTGTGCCGGCGCTCGTGGTCACGGGTCCGTCGTCGACGAAGAGGACGTCGGTGTCGACCTGCGCCTGGGGGAACATGCGCGCGAGATGGTCGCCGTAGCGCCAGTGGGTGGTGCACCGACGGCCGTCGAGGAGTCCGGCCGCGCCGGCGACGAACGCGCCCGAGCAGACGGTGAGGACACGTCCGCCGTTGTCGACGACCGCACGGATGGTGTCCAGGATCTCGACGGGGTAGTCACCGCTGATGCTTCCGCCGGGGATGACGACGAGATCGACGTCGCGGCACTCGTCCAGGGTGTGCGACACCTGGATCGACACCCCGTTGCCGACGGCCAGCGCGGTTTCGGGATCCGGCGTGGCGACCCGGAAGTCGAAGGCGGGGACGTCGTCGTCGGTGCGGTCGAGGCCGAACACCTCGTGCACGACGCCGAACTCGAAGAGCGCGACGTGTCCGTACAGGAGGACACCAACCGAATGCAGCACCTGACCAGTATGGCAGATAATTTGCGAACATTGACTGAACTGCCACTGGTGGCCGAAATGATGTGGGCGGAGGATTACTGCCATGACACTCCTCTTCGTTCTCGCCCTTGTCGTGGTCGCCTCGGTCGCCGGTGCAGCCGGCCTACTGAGTCTCACCGCGCGACGTACCCCCGTCGGCCAGCGGACGCCGGGCCAGCGGATTGCCGACTGGTTCACCCGGAATCCGCGGCGCCCCTACGGTCCCGACACTGAGCGAGTGGCAGCAGAACTGAGCATCCTCACCCGCCGGTACGACAAGCTCATCTGACCCGTCGGCCGCTGCGCTACCGTTGCGGTCGTGAGTTCACAGACAGTCCTCGTGACCGGCGCGACCAGTGGCATCGGGGCCGAGGTCGCCCGCCAGTTCGTCGCGAGGGGACACCGGGTCTACGGCACCACCCGCAATCCGGATTCCGTACGCAACCCGATCCAGGGCGTCACCTACGTCCGGCTCGACAACGCCGACTACGAATCCGCCGAGTCCTGCGCGGCCCTCGTCGGCGACGTGGACATCCTGATCAACAACGCCGGCGAGTCCCAGGCCGGTGCGCTCGAGGACACCTCGATGGCGGCCGTCGAGGATCTGTTCCGGGTCAACGTCTTCGGGCCGATCGCGCTGACCAAAGCGGTGTTGCCCGGCATGCGTCTCCGGCGCCGGGGCACGGTCGTGATGGTCGGGTCGATGTTGTCCAGCTTCCCGGTCGCCTTCCGGTCCAATTACGCCGCGACCAAGTCGGCGTTGAAGGCTTTCGCGCTCGCGTCGCGACGCGAGTTGGCGCCGTACGGGATACGGATGATCAGTGTCGAACCCGGCACGATCGCCACCGGCATCGGTGATCGCCGCAGCATTCACATCGGCGACGACTCGCCCTATCGCGCCGAGTACGAGACGCTCGCCGCCGCCACCCGGCGCAACGAGGACGCGGGCATCAGTGCGGCGAGCATGGCCACCCAGATCGTCGGCGCCGCCCTGTCCGAGCATCCGAAGCCGTTCTACGCCAAGGGTAATCAGGCGGGGGTGGTCTTCCTGCTCCGGCGGCTCGCGCCGCGACAGCTGATCCTGGACATGACCGCGCGCAAGCACGGACTCCCGAAGGTGAAGATCTGACCGTGCGACTCACGTTGCGAGTCATCGGGATCGGACCCGGCGGACCGCGTCAGATCACGCTGCAGGCGATCGACGCGATGGCCGACGTCGATGCCTTCCTCGCGTTGGAGAAGGGCCCGGCGAAGAGCGGCCTGCTCGACGCACGCCGCGCCATCCTCGACGAGCATGCGCGACAGGGGCATTCGCTGGTGGAGATCCCCGATCCGCCACGCGACCGGGAACCGGACGACTACGACGCCGAGGTCCGGCGCTGGCACGCCGCGCGCGCCGAGCTGATCGCCGGCGCCCTGCGCGACGAGGTCGGCGACGGGGGAGTGGCCGCCTTCCTCGTCTGGGGCGACCCGGCCCTCTACGACAGCACGCTGCGGATCGTCGACGATCTCGCCGCCCGCGACGACCTCGAACTCGAGGTCGAGGTCATCCCCGGCGTGACCAGCGCGAGCGCGCTCACGGCGGCCCACGGCATCGTCGCCAATCGCGTCGGCGAACCGATCCACACGACCACGGGCCGACGCCTCGCGGAGACGCCCGCGGGCGCCGACGCGAATCAGATCGTGATGCTCGACGCCGACCTCACCTTCCGGCACACCGCCGACCCGGAGGATCACATCTGGTGGGGCGCCTACGTCGGCACCGAGGACGAGATCCTGATCAGCGGCAAGGTCGGTGAGGTGACGGACCGGATCGTCGAAGCTCGCGCCGAGGCCCGGGACCGGATCGGCTGGATCATGGACATCTATCTGCTGCGGAAGAGTCGCCAGTAGCCGGACCCTTCGTGACGCGCCCTCCGCAAGCTCCGGGCGCTCCTCAGGGAACGGAGGGGCTGCGCTCGCTTCCTCGCACCTCGGGGCCCACCCCGCTCCCTGAGGAGCGAGCTTGCGAGCGTCACGAAGGGTCCTGGTGAGATGCGTCGCCAGATCACAGGTGTTCTCGCGCCACCAGTTCCACCGTCACGAGCATCGCGATGGAACTCACCGCGAGCAAGGCGATCAGCACGAACATCTGCATCGCCGCGGCCGCCCACACCGACGCCCCGCCGAGGACCATGCCGACGAACGCGCCGGGGATCGTGACGAGTCCCACCGACTTCGTCTGATCGAGGCCGGGGACGAGCGCGGTCGCCGAGGGCGGGCCGGCGATCTCCATCCGAGCGTCCCGCGGGTCGAAGCCGAGCGACAGCGCGGCTTCCACCTCGCCGCGACGGACCGACAGCTCGTCATGCGCCCGGCGTCCGGCGAGCGAGGCGGTGACCATCGCGCCGCCGAGCATGATGCCGGCGGTGGGGATCACGGCGATGCCGCGAGCGGGAAGCACACCGACTGCCACCAGAGCGGTCACGATCGCGATCGTCGGCGCCGCCACCGGCCCGGCACACCACGCGGTTCCCGCCAGGCGGGGACCCCCCGGTCGCACGCGTCGGGCCGAGGTCCAGGACGCGGCGGTCGCCATCACCGCGACGAACAGCGCCGAGGCCCACAGGTGGGGGATGACGGCGGCGAGCACGGCAGCCAGCGCCGCGAGTTGCGCGCCGGCTCGGAGCGTGGCGACGACGGTCTCCCGGGCCAATCCGCTCCGACGGTTCACCAGCACGGCGACCACGGCCAGCAGTACGACGGCCACCACCAGTGCGGGCCCGATGCGCACCACCGCGTCGCCGATGCCGTTCACCGGTTCAGTTCACCAGATCTGACGCAGCGCGCCGAGCATCTCCTCGCGGATCTCGCTGCGGCAGATGACGAAGTCCGGCATGTACGGATGCCGGTTGTTGTACACGATCTCCGACCCGTCGAGGCGACTGCAGTGCAGTCCGGCCGCCAGCGCGACCCCCACCGGCGCCGCGTTGTCCCACTCGTACTGACCGCCGGCGTGGACATAGGCATCGGCATCGCCGCGGACGACGGCCATCGCCTTCGCGCCGGCCGAACCGACCGGCACCATCTGCAGACCCAGTCGGTTCGCCACGTAACTGGTCTCATACGAGCCGCCCCACCGGGAGGTGACGAGACGCCGGGTCAGTTCGCCGGTGGTCTCCGCGACGGTGTCGGAACGGAACAGTTCACCCGTCGCGGGCAGCGACACCGACGCCTCGGTGACGATCCCGCTCTCGGTCAGCGCGACGTGTACGGCCCAGTCCGGCGAGCCGCCGGCGAATTCCCTTGTGCCGTCCAGGGGGTCGATGATCCACACGCGCGACGCGGTGGCCCGGTCGCCGACGTCGGCGGCTTCCTCGGACAACACCGCATCGCGTGGCCGGTGTTTGCGGAGCACCGTCGAGATCCAAGCCTGCGCAAGCGCATCGCCCACATCGCCGAGCATCGCGCCGCCGAGCAGGTCGCCCGAACGGATTCCGAGGAGTACTTCGCCGGCTCCCTGCGCGATCCGGGCGGCCAGCTCGGCGTCGGAAAGTCGGGAGTTCATCCCACAACTAGAGCACACTGGTGGCATGCCTGAGCTCCCAGAGGTGGCCGCCATCGCCGACTACGTCGACGGCCGTGCGGCCGGACTCCCGATCCGCCGGGTCGACGTCGCGTCGTTGTCGGTGCTGAAGACCGCGGACCCGCCCTACACGGCGCTGATGGACCGGATCGTCGAATCCGTCGGCCGGGTGGGGAAGTACCTGGTCATCCGTACCATTCCCGGTTCGGCGGCCACTGCGTCAGAGCCGTTGCTGCAGCTGGTCATCCATCTGTCGCGGGCGGGCTGGGTGCGGTGGAGCGAGGACTTGTCGCCCAAACCCCTGCGGCCGGGCGGGAAGAGCCCGATCGCCCTGCGGGTGCACTGCGGCCTACCCGGCGAGGGGTTCGACGTCACCGAGGCCGGGACGCAGAAGCGACTCGCGGTGTGGCTGGTCCGCGACCTCGCCGACGTCGAACGGATCGCCGGTCTGGGACCCGACGCGCTCGAGCTGACGTCCGAACAGTTCGCCGAGATCCTCGCCGGCACCACCGGCCGGATCAAGAACGTGCTCACCGACCAGCACACCATCGCCGGGATCGGCAACGCCTACTCCGACGAGATCCTGCACACGGCACGCCTGTCGCCGTTCGCGTCGTCGAAAACACTGAAGGCCGACCAGGTCGCGACACTCTACGATGCCATGCGCGGCGTGCTCACCGACGCGACCGGGCGTCTGGAGGGGCAGGCCGTCGCGCGGCTGAAGTCCGAGAAGCGCACTGGTTTGCGCGTGCACGCCCGCACCGGCCTGCCGTGTCCGGTGTGCGGCGACATCGTCCGCGAGGTGTCGTTCGCGGACCGGTCCTTCCAGTACTGCGCCACGTGCCAGACGGGCGGGAAGGTGCTGGCGGACCGTCGGATGTCGCGGTTGCTGAAGTAGGTCGCGCCGGGCGACCGGGAAGGCAGAACTTACCGGCCGGTAGCCTGGTCCTCGTGACGACACGGCAGAGGATTCTCATCACGGGTGCGAGTTCGGGGCTCGGGGAAGGCATGGCCCGACGCTTCGCCGCCCAGGGACGTTCGCTCGCCCTCGCGGCGCGCCGCCGCGAGAAGCTGGATGCGCTGGCCGGCGAACTGCGGCCCACCGCCGCACAGGTCGAGGTCGCGACGCTCGACGTCACCGACGTGGACGCCGTCCCCGAGGTCTTCGGGAGGCTGGCCGACGGTCTGGGCGGTCTCGACCGGGTCATCGTCAACGCCGGACTCGGCAAGGGCGCACCCCTCGGCACCGGCAAGGCCGCCGCGAACATCGAGACCGTGCAGACCAATCTCGTCGGCGCGCTGGCTCAGGCCGAGGCGGCGCTGGAGATCTTCCGTGCGCAGAACGCCGGGCACCTCGTGCTGATCAGCTCCATCTCGGGTGTTCGCGGCATGCCCAAGGCGCAGGCCGCCTATTCGGCGTCGAAAGCCGGGCTGACGGCGCTGGGGCAGGGACTCCAGGCCGAGTTCGCGTCGTCGCCGATCACGGTGTCGGTGGTCGCGCCGGGCTACATCGAGACCGATATCAACCGGGGCGTGAAGACGTCCCTGATGGTCGAGACCGACAAGGGCGTCGACGCGCTGGTCAAGGCGATCGAGGCGGAGAAGGACTGGGCCCCGGTGCCCGCGTGGCCCTGGACACCCATCGCGGCCGCGCTGAAGTTCCTGCCGGCGTCGGTCAGCCGCCGACTGGTCTGACTTGTGTAGTTCGTTCAGACAGTGGATGTTTCGCGTTCGACCCCGGCGACGGGCTACCGTCACGGGATGGGTGTTCATCGGTTCGAGCGGCTGACGGCCGTCCTCGCCGCGTGCGCCGCGGGGTCTGGCGTTCTCGCGGGTTGTGCGCCTGCGGCACCGCACGATCGCGATCCGATGCCCTCGCCTCCGGCGTCGACGTCAGCGCCGCCGCCCTCCACCAAGATCGTGACCGCCGGACCACAGCGCGACGAGGGGCCGGTGATCAGACGGTTTCCGCTCCTGCAGGGCTCGGTGATCGAGGGCTGGACGGCCGGCACCCTCGGTGGCAACTCGTCAGACAGGGTCCCCGGACCATCCACCTACTGGTTCGACGCGGTCGTGCACGTCGGTACCGACCGCGCGGCAGCGTGGGCGGGGCAGTACGACGCCGACCCGGTGGCCCCGCCTGACTCGGTGGCGGGCGCGTTGCGCGACCTGGTGCCGCCCGGCGGCTTTGTCGGCGGGCCCGCCCTCGACCGTGCGTTTTCGTCACCGGAGTGGCGCGCGACGGTGTACCTGTCGCTGACGACGGGTCGCGTGGTCGTCCTGGGTATCGACGACTGACCTGCGTAAGGTGGCCGTCGTGGCGAACAAGCAGGGACAAGTGGTGGCCTCGGGCGCGTTTCAGGTGTTCGGCGCTCGACAGCGGGATCAGGTCGGCGAACTGCTCGGCGAGATCTTCGACCGCACGGACATCGCGGCCTTGGGCTCCGACTGGCGGGGCATCGTCTACTTCACCCTCTCCGACGACGAGACCACCGCCGCCGACACGGTTCTCGGCTTCGACCCGTCGAGCGGGACCTCGGGTGAGCTGGCCACCGTCGACGAGGTGTCCGAGGCCGTCCGGACCGGTGACGTCGCCGAGGCCGTCGACGTGGCGAGCTTCGATGCGTGGCGGGAGGCGACCGGTACCCGCGCCCTGGACATGGGTGCCTGCGTGCCACCCGCCCTGTATGAATTCCTCGGCGGTGATCCCGCCGAACGAGACGTCGAGCCAACCGATCTCGTCACCTACGTGGCGACCGCGGCCGCGATCATGGGCCGCATCCAGTCGCTCGGCGTCGAACCCGGGGACGAGATCCCCGATGCGGTCTTCGACGAGGAGTATTGGACCTAACCGCCGGTTGAGCCGCCCTTGTGCCGGTTGAGCTTGTCGAAACCCCCTCAGACCGCGCGGCCTCGTCGTTCCCGATACCACGCGACGAGGGCGTCGGTCGACGAATCGTCGTGCGTGTCAGGCGCTTCCGACTGGATGATGGTGCCGAGCAGTTCCTTGGCCTGGGTCTTGCCGAGTTCGACACCCCACTGGTCGAACGGGTTGATGCCCCAGATGGCGCCTTCGACGAAGACCTGGTGCTCGTAGAGCGCCACGAGCTGGCCGATCACCGACGGGGTGAGCTGGGGGGCGAGGATCGAGGTGGTGGGGCGGTTGCCCGGCATCACCTTGTGGGCCACGACATGTGCGGGCACGCCCTCGGCGGCGATCTCGTCGGCGGTCTTGCCGAAGGCGAGCACCTTGGTCTGGGCGAAGAAGTTGCTCATCAACAGGTCGTGCATGGAGCCCGAGCCGTCGGGAGCGGTCGGCAGGTCGTCGGTGGGTTCGGCGAAACCGATGAAGTCCGCGGGCACCATCCGCGTGCCCTGGTGCAGCAGTTGGTAGAAGGCGTGCTGGCCGTTGGTTCCCGGTTCGCCCCAGAAGATCTCGCCGGTGTCGGTGGTGACGTGGTGGCCGCCGGCGGTGACCGACTTGCCGTTGGACTCCATCGTCAGCTGCTGCAGGTAGGCGGCGAAGCGGGCCATGTCGTTGCTGTACGGGAGCACCGCGCGGACACCGACATCCCAGAAGTTGTTGTACCAGAGGCCGATCAGGCCGAGAACGACCGGCGCGTTGCGTTCGAGGGGCTGGGTGCGGAAGTGCTCGTCGACCATGTGGAAGCCGTCGAGGAACTCGGCGAAGCGTTCCTTGCCGATCGCGGCCATCACCGACAGTCCGATCGCGGAGTCCACCGAGTACCGGCCGCCGACCCAGTCCCAGAAGCCGAACATGTTGTCGGTGTCGATGCCGAACTCCGCCACTTCGGCGGCGTTGGTGCTGACGGCGACGAAATGCTTTGCCACGGCGTCGGAGTCGGCGTCGAGCGCCTGCAGGAGCCAGGTGCGTGCGGCGGCGGCGTTGGTGAGTGTCTCGAGAGTGGTGAAGGTCTTCGAGGCGATGATGAACAGTGTCGTCTCGGCGTCGAGGTCGGCGAGGGTGCCGACCAGGTCCGCGGGGTCGACGTTGGAGACGAAGTGGCAGCGGATCCCGGCGTCGACGTAGTGGCGTAGTGCCTGATAGACCATCACCGGACCGAGGTCGGAGCCGCCGATGCCGATATTGACGACGTCAGTGATGGGTTGTCCGGTGTGTCCCTTCCACTCTCCGCTGCGGAGGCGGTCGGTGAACTCGCCCATCCGGGTGAGGACCTCGTGCACGTCGGCGACGACGTCCTGGCCGTCGACGGTCAGTGTCGCATCGGCCGGCAGGCGCAGCGCGGTGTGCAGGACGGCGCGGTCCTCGGAGGTGTTGATGTGGGCGCCGGCGAACATGTCGTCGCGGATCTCCTCGAGACCGACCTCGCGGGCCAGGCTCATCAGGAGTTCGAGCGTCTCGCGCAGCACCCGGTGCTTCGAGTAGTCGATGTGCAGATCGCCGACGTCGACGGTGAGTTCGCGCCCGCGTGCGGGATCGATCGCGAACACCTCACGCAGGTGCATGGCGTACACATGCGGCTGATGAGCCGCGAGCGCCTGCCAGGACTGCGTCGCGGTGATGTCGCCGTGGTCGGTGCCGGTGAAGTCGCTGCCAGGTGCCTGGGTGCTCATGACCACCAACCTTATGTGCTCGGCGTCGTGGCCGCGACGGTCGTCACACGTGGCGCGCAGGCGTCACCGGATCACCGCGTCGGTGTGCGAGGGGCCGGCGGGTCAGCGGCCCAGTGGCCCTCGCCCCAGACGCAGCAGCAGCATCGCGAGGGTGTGCCCCTCCTGGCCGAGATCCTGGAAGCGCTCGAGCACCTTCACCTCGCGGCTGTGGACCAGGCGGGGGCCGCCGGAGGCCATGCGTGCGGCACCGATCTTCTTCGACACCGCCGACCTGCGCTTGATCGCGGCGAGGATCACGGCGTCGAGCCGGTCGATCTCGAGCCGCAGCTGGTCGATGTCGTCGGGCAGGTCGCCGACCTCGGACGAGAGCTCGTACTTGTCGAGGTCGATCGAGTGCTCGAACGACGTGCCGCCGGAAGGGCGGGGGTCCTGAGCGCCGGGGCTGGGGCTGCGGTCGGTCACGCGCCCGATTTTGCCACGACGCCCCGCGACGACCCGCATGCGGCCAAGTCGCCCGACCCGACCACGACGCCGCTCGCGGCACATGGAAACTGGAGCGCATGCCCAACGCGCGGATGGTGTCCCTCGTCGCCCTGTCCCTGATCGTGGGTCAGCTGATCATCCGCGGCTGGCTCGTCGCGACGGGCAACTTCTACTGGGACGATCTGGTCCTCGTGGCACGCGCGTCGTCGAACCCGATCCTGTCCTGGGAGTACCTGGGCCACAGTCACGACGGGCACTTCATGCCGGCGGCGTTCCTGCTCGCCGGGGTGGCCACGTGGCTGGCACCGCTGAACTGGGCGCTGCCGGCGCTGATGCTCGTGGCGATGCAGGCGATCGCGTCGGTGGCGGTGTGGCGGATGGTGCGGGTCATCGCGCCGCGCGCCCGCATCGGTGCACTCGTCGCGCTCGCGTTCTATCTGTTCAGTCCGATGACGGTGCCCGCCTTCGCCTGGTGGGCGGCCGGCCTCAACACCCTGCCCCTGCAGGCGGCGATGGCGTGGATCGTCGCCGACGCGGTCCGCCTCGCGCGCGGTGACGTCGACGACGCGCGACGCCGGCTGGTGTGGACCCGCTCGACGATCGTCTTCCTGAGCGCGCTGGCGTTCTTCGAGAAGTCGTTGTTCATCCTCCCGGTGGCGCTGGTGGCCGCGGTCCTCGCGAACGGCGGTCCCCGCGCGACCACGGTGACGCTGCGGGCCGCCCAGGAGCTGTGGCTGGCGCTGACCGTCGTCGCCGCGTCGTGGGTGGCGGTGTACTTCATCACCACCGACCCGACGTCGGGTGAGCATTCGGTGGCGCAGACCGCGCGCCTGGTCTGGCGGTCGGTGACCGATGCGATCGTGCCGTCGCTCGTCGGCGGGCCGTGGGAATGGGAGCGGTGGACGCCGAGTCCGCCGACGGGTTTCCCGCAGATGTGGATGATCGTCGGCGGCTGGCTGGTCTTGGCCGCGGTGACCTGGTGGGCGGTGGCCCGCCGCCGCGGTGGCGCGGTGATCGTCGCGTGCGCGGCCCTCTACGCGGTCGCGGCGCAGATCCCGGTGATGTGGAATCGGTCGAGTCCGCAGACGGCGATCGAACTCGCCCAGCACATGCGCTATCTCCCGGACACGGCGCTGGTGTTCACCATCGCTCTGGCCCTGCTGTGCGCGGCGCCGGCCCGGACCACCGATGTGGGCGGACGGCATGCGCGCACGTCCGACGCCGAGGCCGGGCGCGATGAGGAGCGGTCGGCCGCGCTGCCCGCGTTCGCGTCCGTCGTCGGTGCGCTCGTCGTGGTGTCCGCGCTGGTGTCGCTGGTCTCGTTCTCGTCGTCGTGGCGGGACAACCCGACCGGCGACTACCTCGAGACCGCGACCGCATCGCTGCACGACGCCGCGACGCAGGGGCCGGGCGGCGTGACCATGCTCGACCAGTCCGTGCCCCTGGAGATCCTGCAACCCTTCGTCTACCCCGACAACCAGGTCAGCCGCATCTTCGGCCGCGTGGAGCCCCGGCCCGACTTCGGGGTGGCCACCGACCGGTTGTTCGTGCTCGACACCGCGGGAAATCTCGTGCCCGGCGGCGTGACGCAGCGTCGCACCATCTACGCGGGGGCGGGGACCTGCCGGACCCCGGAGGTCGACGGACCCACCCGACTGCGACTCGACGGTCCGCTCTTCTCCTGGCCCTGGACGATCGCGCTCAGCTACTGCGCGACCCGGGACGGCGAGATCGAGATCGCGCTCGCGGACGGGGAAGCGGTCCGGGCACCGGTCCGCGCGGGACTGGGGTCGGTGTATGTCCGGATCAACGGTGGCGGCGACCACGTCGATCTGCGGCCCCTGACGCCGGGGCTGCGGCTGCACACCGGCGCCGGCCGGGTGGGCGAGGCCGCCGAGGCGCGCTTCGCGGGCGGCTGAGTTCTAGTGGTGTGTCTCGGAAATAAGCGACTGGTCTCCGGCGCTCGATCGGCGCCTGGCTGCGTTGTCGTCGGTCGAGATAGCTCCGCTATCCCTCCCTCCTCCGCCTTGCCAGACCACCGATCGCTCCACCGGATACCGGCCACCTATTTCCGAGACACACCACTAGTCGTAGTAGAACGCGGAGATGTTGTCGCTCTGGTTCTCCGCGGCGATGAGGGCCCGCAGCGCCGACGCGGTCTCCTCCTCGGCGACGAAGTAGACGACCTGCGCGTCGCCCGCCGCGGCGACCTGCTGCTCCATCTGCTTGCGGAGCACCTCGGTGCCTTCCCAGGACGGATCGAAGGTGCCGCCGACGATGTGGTCCTGATATCCCTCACCGAAGGTGATGTGCATGTTGCCGTCGGTGCCGATGCCGTCGAAGACGTAGTCGCCGCGCTTGATCGCGTAGTAGCTCGGCAGGCCGGTCACACCGGAGCCGAACCGGGCCTGTGCCGGTTCCTTGTTTCCGGTGCGGACGTAGACGATCTCGGTGTTGGTCTGCTTCTCGTTGTTGTCGATGAGATCGTTCAGTTCGTCTGTGGTCGCGTCGATGAAGGCGAGATAGGTGAAGGTGTACCGCGACGCGATGTTGGTGTCCGGCGGGAGGTTGGTCGCCGCGCAGCGGGTGGTTCCGTTGCGTCCGAAGTCGACCCGCAGGACCACCTTGCACTCACCGCCGACGGCGCCGGGCGGGCGGTTGCCGACCGCGAAGTTCAGCGTCAGGCCGTAGTTGAAGTGGCCGCGGACGTCGTCGGCGTACGGGCTGCCCTGCACGGTGTAGTCGAAGGCGCAGGACGAGGTGGTGCATGCACCCGTCTGGCGCGAGGACACCACCGGCTGCTCCATCCAGAGGCCGGGGGCGGGCACCGACAGCAGGTCCGAGACGAGTGCACGCTGGTTCGCGAACACCTTCTGGGCCTGGTCGGCCGGCTGCAAGCTGACCGCGGCGTCGATGTCGTAGGTGACCGGGCCCTGCACGCTCTGACCCTTGACGTTCGTGACGTTCTTCGTCTCCGGGTCGAAGGTGACCTCCCACGCTCCGATCTTCACCTTGTCGTCGCCGACGAACTCGATCGGCGGGTCGGTGGTGGGCCAGCGTCGGGCGTCGGGGGTGCCCTTGTTGGGCGCCGGGAGCTCGGCCCCGAGCTGCGGCGCGTCGCCGTTCTCGATGTTGCCGATGTCGCCGGCGAGGTTGTCCGGGCCGAGGATCGTGCCCAGGCGCGGCAGGCTGGTGAAGCGGGTGGAGGCCCACTTGTTGTCGAGCGGGGCGGCGTCGAGATTCGTCTTCTCGGCGTCGACGAGGAGTTCGTTCCACAGAGCGCCGGGGGCGCTGAGGAACGGGCTGTTGCCGATCTGCCGGTACTCGCCCTGCTGTGAGCCCAGGGTGATCGTGCCCTCGGCGGTGTTCGACGTGGTGACGATCAGGTCGTCGAACTCGACCGTCCCCTCGCCGCGCTCGTCGTCGTACTTGTAGGTGACCTTGCCGGTGAACTTCGCCGCCGGGCTCGTCGCCATCTTGAACAGCACCTCGTCGAGGCTCTTCTGCGCACGGAAGGCGGGGGTGGGCTCCACGGTGCCGGCGCTGCTGAACGGGACGAACGACAGGACGAGCGCGATGACGAGGGCCAGTGCTCCGACACCGAGGGCGATGGCGGCGGGGACGATGGACGGTCTCTTCATGGCGCCTCTTCCTGCTCGCCGGGGCGTCGTCGCCGCGTGCGAGTTGTTCGCAGACAGGGCACCCCGAGCCGGTGATACCGCGTCATATTAGCCGCGGGACACGGCGATCGGGGCCTCAACCCACGGGGCCGGTCGGCTGTTCGGTCGACCACGTGCCGGGGTCGACCGAACCGGCCGACGGGGGTCTGTCGGCGGTGGCGGGTAACCTGGACAACCGATGAACAGCTCTTCTTCTGCCCCTCTTCTCGCCGGTCGCGCGGGCGCCGCTCCCTCGGGTGCGGCCGCCGACGACCGGGTCGCGCGCCTGCTCGACGGTCTCAACCCGCAACAGCGCGCCGCGGTGCTCCACGCCGGCGCGCCGTTGCTGATCGTGGCGGGCGCGGGCTCGGGCAAGACGGCGGTGCTGACCCGCCGGATCGCCTACCTGCTCGCCGCGCGGGACGTCACGCCCGGGCAGATCCTGGCCATCACCTTCACCAACAAGGCCGCCGCGGAGATGCGCGAGCGGGTCATCGACCTCGTCGGCCCCCGCGCCGCCTACATGTGGGTCTCGACCTTCCACTCCACATGCGTGCGCATCCTCCGGGCGCAGTCGGGGTTGCTGGAGAAGATGAACTCCAACTTCTCCATCTACGACGCCGACGACTCGAAGCGGTTGTTCGGCATGGTCATCCGTGACCTCGACCTCGACCCCAAGAAGTTCAGCCCGCGCGGCGTTTCGGTGGCCGTGTCGAACTTCAAGAACGAACTCATCTCGCCCGACGAGGCGCTGGCCGCGGCGCCCGAGGACGACCCGACGTCGACGACGATCGCGCAGATCTACGCCGAGTACCAGCGCCGTCTGCGCGCCGCAAACGCCTTCGACTTCGACGATCTGATCGGGGAGACCGTCGCGCTGCTGCATCGGCATCCGCAGGTCGCGGAGTATTACCGGCGCCGATTCCGTCACGTTCTCGTCGACGAGTACCAGGACACCAACCACGCGCAGTACGTGCTCATCCGCGAACTGGTGGGGGAGCAGACCACCGCGAGTGGTCTGGAGCCCTCGGAGCTGTGCGTCGTCGGCGACGCCGACCAGTCCATCTACGCCTTCCGCGGTGCCACCATCCGCAACATCGAGGAGTTCGAACGCGACTTCCCGTCCGCCGAAACCGTTCTGCTCGAACAGAACTACCGGTCGACGCAAACGATCCTGTCGGCGGCCAACGCCGTCATCGCGCGCAACTCCAACCGGCGCGAGAAGAAGTTGTGGACCGACTCCGGTGACGGCGAACTCATCGTCGGCTACGTCGCCGACTCCGACCGCGACGAGTCGACGTTCATCGCCAAGGAGATCGAGGAACTCACCGACTACTCGATCGGCGGGTCGTCGAGTCACAAATACTCCGACATCGCGGTGTTCTACCGCACCAACACCGGTTCGCGTGCGATCGAGGAGGTGTTCGTCCGGCACGGGATTCCGTACAAGGTCGTCGGCGGCACCAAGTTCTACGAGCGCAAAGAAGTGCGGGATGTGGTGGCCTACCTGCGGGTGGTCGCCAACCCCGACGACTCGGTCAGCCTGCGCCGGATTCTCAACACGCCTCGGCGCGGTATCGGCGATCGCGCGGAAGCCTGCGTCGCCGTGCATTCGGAGAACACCGGACGGAGCTTCTACGAGTCGCTGATGGACGCTGCCGAGGGCAAGGTCGCATTGCTCAACACGCGGGCGGTCAAGCAGATCGGCGGGTTCGTCGAACTCATCGAAGGGCTCCGGTCGGACTTCCTGACCCACTTCGGCGAGGCCGGCTCGGAGGACGCGGATGTGGCCTTCCTCGACGCCACAGAGGAGTCGGCCGACATCGGCGAACTCGTCGACGCGATCGTCGAGCGCACCGGCTACCGCGCCGAACTCGAGGCGTCCAACGATCCACAGGACGGCGCACGCCTCGACAACATCAACGAACTCGTCGCCGTGGCACGGGAATTCAGTGCCGACGCCGCGCAGGTCGACGCCGATGCCGACGACCCCGAGGTCGAGGTGGACCGCGAGGGCGAGCCCGAACCCGGTTCGCTCGCAGCGTTTCTCGAGCGGGTCTCACTCGTCGCAGACGCCGACCAGGTGCCGGATGAGGGCGAGGGCGTGGTCACGATGATGACCCTGCACACCGCCAAGGGCCTCGAGTTCCCGGTCGTCTTCGTCACCGGTTGGGAGGACGGTCATTTCCCGCACATGCGCGCGCTCGGCGACCCGGCCGAGCTGAGCGAGGAGCGGCGCCTGGCCTACGTCGGGATCACCCGCGCCAAGCAGCGTCTGTACCTCACCCGGTCGGTCACCCGCGCCTCCTGGGGGCAACCGGTGTCGAACCCGGAATCCCGTTTCCTGCAAGAGATCCCGCAACACCTCGTCGACTGGCGCCGAACCGAACCCAAGCGCTCCATGCGCGGCTTCGGCGGATCGTCGGGCGGCGTGTTCGGCCGCGACGGGGCATTCTCCGGTTCGGGTGGTTCGTCGATGGGCCGTGGCCGCTCGTCGTACTCGTCGGATCCGGCCCGCGGACGCAACAAGCAGGTTCAGCTCGACATCGGCGACCGACACAACCATCCGAAGTACGGCATGGGCAAGGTCGTGGCCAAGGAGGGCAGCGGCGCCACCGAACGCGTCACCATCGACTACGGCGGCAGCGCGGGACGTGTCACGCTTCTCACCGCGGGCGGGATTCCCGGCGACAAGCTCTAGGGCTGGGTTCGCAAGGAGCGCACGCCCCCGCTCCCTGATCCGGAAGAAGTGACCCCCACTGCTCCCTGAGGAGCGCCCGGAGCTTGCGGAGGGCGCGTCACGAAGGGTCCTGGCAACCGAGACTGCGAATACCCTTCGTGACGCGCGCGAGCTCGCCCCTCAGCAACCGCGCCTGACGGCCATCGTGGACTACGAAAGAACTCGTTGTGCTCGGAGCGGGCCCAACCACTGCTCCCTGAGGAGGCCGGAGCTTGCGGAGGCCGTCACGAAGGGTCCTGGTGAGACCGCGTCGCCAACCCCTCGTGGCTCGCCGCGACCTGTGGGGCCCTTCTGCTAGCCGGTGTAGCCGGAGAGCTTCACGCCCTTGGCGGCGAGCCAGGGCACGGGGTCGATCTTGGTGTTGCCGTTCTTCCACACCTCGAAGTGCAGGTGCGGGCCGAACGAAAAGCCCTCGTTGCCCACCAGGGCGATGACGTCGCCGGCGGTGACGCGCTGGCCTTCGGTGACCAGGACGCCCGAGGAGGCCATGTGGCCGTACATGGTGACCGTGCCGTCGGCGGCCTGGATCTGAACCCAGTGGCCGTATCCCGACGCGGGCTCGGCCTTGATCACGACACCGTCGGTGGCGGCGTGGATCGGGGTGCCGAGGGGAGCGGCCATGTCGATGCCGCCGTGCATGGTGCCCCAGCGCATCGCGAAGGCGGAGGTGAAGTCGTAGCTGCCGAGCGGGATCGGCGAGGTGAAGAGCGGGCGCCGGGCCAGGGCCTCGCGACGATCCTGGTCCGCCGCCATTTTGGCGCCCACACCCAGCTGATTGGTGAAGACGTTCATCTGGTCGGTCTGTGCGGTCGCAGCAGCGACGCCGGGGCCCAGCTCCGCGGGTGCGGCGCCCGGGGCGGTGGCGTCGTTGACGGCCGCGGCGTTCACGGGTGCAGGCGCCTCGTCGCTCGTGCCGACCTGAGCGACCGCGGCGACGGCCGCGCCGGCGGCCATGGCGATGAGAGCTGCGCGTCCGCCCTTGAGGGCGTTCGGCGGCGCCGCGATGCGGTGCTTGCCGCCACGCCGGACCCGTTGTCCGGCCGGATTCGTCCGGAAGGGGCGATGCTCGGTGTCGTCGTCGAGATCGTCGTCGTCGAGCGAACGGAGTTCGCCTCCGTCGAAGATGTCAAGCTCGGCGCCCTCGACGTCGAACGGCTCGTCGTGCTCGTACTGATCGAACTCGTGCTCGGGGATCAGGATGTCCTGAGTGATCTCCGAACGGGTGGGACGGTAGTAGCCCTGCCACGACGACGGCGTCCAGCCGGCGTCGGAGTGCTCGCGAGTGGAGGTGTCGGAGTCTGCGAAGTCGAACTCGTAGTCGGTGAGGTCGTACCCGGCCGCATCGTCGGTGTCGACAATGGGGATGATCGTGGTCATCTCTTCCGCTGTGACGTCATCGATCAACCCGCCCGATCGGACGCGGCCCGATCCGCGTGAGACACCGAGTCCCGCCAAATCGTCCACCTCATCTCTTCGCTACCGCATCTCGTCGCCGGCGGATCGAAGTCACCGTCCGTAATCCTTCTGTGACCACCGCTGAGAGCCGACGGTAACGAAATGATTGCGGCAAGTCCAACCGTAGAAAGCGACAAACCGGCATATTGTGAGCTGAGTCACATGGCTGGTCGCCAAGTATGGAAATTGCCGGATTTTCTGTTCACTACAGCAAATTCAACCTGTGAAGACCGCGCGCCGATGGATTCTGCGGTCGTCGCAGTTCATGGGGTCGGACCGACGCTGCGGACCTCACGTCACGACGTCAATACTGTGAGAACCGACCGAGCGAGTGATCTGTCGCACAAGCGCAGGGTGCGCGCGGGGTGGCGATTCCCGACAGGTTTAAAGTCCGATATGGCCCGCATTACACCCTTGCGCGGGCAAATCTACGAGATGGTGAGCTGAATGGATCTCTTCGAATACCAGGCGAAGGAACTGTTCGCCAAGCACGGGGTTCCCACCACACCCGGTCGGGTGACCGATGATGCCGCCGATGCGCGGGCGATCGCCGAGGAAATCGGCAAGCCCGTGATGATCAAGGCGCAGGTCAAGACCGGCGGGCGTGGCAAGGCAGGCGGCGTCAAGTACGCCGCGACCCCGGACGACGCGCAGTCCCACGCTTCCAACATCCTTGGCCTCGACATCAAGGGCCACGTCGTCAAGAAGCTGCTGGTCGCCGAGGCCAGCGACATCGCGGAGGAGTACTACATCTCCTTCCTGCTCGATCGCACCAACCGCTCCTACCTGGCCATGTGCTCGGTCGAGGGTGGCATGGAGATCGAAGAGGTCGCGGCGACCAAGCCCGAGCGCCTCGCGCGGGTCGCCGTCGACGCCGTGAAGGGTGTCGATCTGGAAACCGCGCGCTCGATCGCCGAGCAGGGCCATCTGCCTGCCGAGGTGCTCGACGCCGCAGCGGTCACCATCGCGAAGCTCTGGGAGGTCTTCGTCAAGGAAGATGCCACCCTGGTCGAGGTCAACCCGCTCGTCCGCACCCCGGACGATCGGATCCTCGCCCTCGACGGCAAGGTCACCCTCGATGCCAACGCCGACTTCCGTCAGCCCGGCCACGAGGAGTTCGAGGATCGCGACGCCACCGATCCCCTGGAGCTCAAGGCCAAGGAGAACGACCTCAACTACGTCAAGCTCGACGGCGAGGTGGGCATCATCGGCAACGGCGCGGGACTGGTCATGTCGACCCTCGACGTGGTCGCCTACGCCGGTGAGAAGCACAACAACGTGAAGCCCGCGAACTTCCTCGACATCGGCGGCGGCGCCTCGGCCGAGGTCATGGCTGCCGGCCTCGACGTCATCCTCGGCGACGAGCAGGTCAAGAGCGTCTTCGTCAACGTCTTCGGTGGCATCACCGCATGTGACGCCGTCGCCAACGGCATCGTCGGTGCTCTCGAGAAGCTGGGGTCCGACGCCAACAAGCCGCTGGTCGTCCGCCTCGACGGCAACAAGGTCGACGAAGGCCGCAAGATCCTGGCCGATGCGAACCACCCGTTGGTCACGCTCGCCGAAACCATGGACTCGGGCGCCGACAAGGCCGCCGAGCTGGCGAGCAAGTAAGGGAGCCACGGAATATGTCGATCTTTCTGAACAAAGACAACAAGGTCATCGTCCAGGGCATCACCGGCGGTGAGGGCACCAAGCACACCGCTCTGATGCTCAAGGCCGGCACCAACATCGTCGGCGGTGTCAACGCGCGCAAGGCCGGCACCACCGTGTCGCACGTCGACGCCGACGGCAACAACGTCGAGCTGCCGGTGTTCGCATCGGTCGCCGAGGCCATGAAGGAGACCGGGGCCGACACCTCGATCGCCTTCGTGCCGCCGAAGTTCTCCAAGGACGCCATCATCGAGGCCATCGACGCGGAGATCCCGCTGCTCGTGGTCATCACCGAGGGCATCCCGGTGCAGGACTCCGCCTACGCGTGGGCCTACAACGTGGAGAAGGGCGAGAAGACCCGCATCATCGGCCCCAACTGCCCCGGCATCATCACCCCGGGTGAGGCGCTGGTGGGCATCACGCCGAACAACATCACCGGCAAGGGGCCGATCGGTCTGGTCTCCAAGTCGGGCACCCTGACCTACCAGATGATGTACGAGCTGCGCGATCTCGGCTTCTCGACCGCCATCGGCATCGGCGGCGACCCGGTCATCGGCACCACCCACATCGACGCCATCGAGGCGTTCGAGAAGGATCCCGAGACCAAGCTGATCGTGATGATCGGTGAGATCGGCGGCGACGCCGAGGAGAAGGCCGGCGAGTACATCAAGGCCAACGTGACCAAGCCCGTCGTCGGCTACGTCGCGGGCTTCACCGCCCCCGAGGGCAAGACCATGGGCCATGCCGGCGCCATCGTCTCCGGCGGTGCGGGCACCGCGCAGGGCAAGAAGGAAGCCCTCGAGGCTGCGGGCGTCAAGGTCGGCAAGACGCCGTCCGAGACCGCCGCGCTGGCGCGGGAGCTCTACGAGGCACTGTAAGAAGTCACGAGAACCGAAGAACCCGAGCGGGTCTGCCCGCTCGGGTTTTTTCGTGGGCCGACCGACCGGATCGGCGCGTGCGATAATTCGTCGGTGAACTCCCCGGCGCGACGCGGCGCGATCTCCCAGCTGGCAGGGGAGTCGATGCGGTTCGCCGGGGTGGTGGCCGACGTCGCGGAACGTCTACCCCTCGCGGGCGGGGTCGTCGGGTCCGTCCGTGCGCGGCTGGCCGAGGCCGCCGACACCGCTGTCACCGTGGTGGTCTCGACGACGCGAGCCGTTCTGGGAGTCGTCATCCGGGAGGTCGTCGACGCATTGGTCGAGGAGGTCGACCTCACCGACCTCGTCCTCACCCACGTCGACCTGAAACGACTCATCAGCGAGGTCCTCGCACTCATCGACATCGACGAGGTGATCACCACGGTCGATCTCGATCGGGCTGTCGCACAGGTGGATCTGATGGCGGCGATCGATCTGGTGGACCTCGACAGGGTGATCGGCAAGGTCGATCTCGACTCCGTCGCCACCCGGATCGACATCGACGCGATCGCGGCCCGGATCGACATCGACGCCATTCTCGGGCGCGTCGACCTGATCGGACTCGCCGAGGAGATCATCGACGGTGTCGACCTCCCCGACATCATCCGGGAGGCGAGCACCTCGGTGACCGCCGATGTGATGACCGACGTGCGCAGCACCAGCGAACGTGCCGACGACGCGGTGGCCAACGCGGTCAACCGATTCTTGCGTCGCCGCGGTGCCGCGGCCATCGAGGCAGCTCCCGATGAGGAGGGGCCACGATGACCGCGGAACCGAAACCGACAGAGCTGCTGCAGAACTCGTCCCCGACGACGCCCGGTCTGCCGCCCGTGCACAAGGCCCATGCGGTGCAGGACCGGGACAAGAACGCGGGCATCGTGAGCCGGGGTGTCGCCTCGTTCCTCGACCTCCTCGTCGTGTGGACGATCCTCGGTGCCGCCTATGCGGGCCTGTCCCTGATGAAGTTCGTGCTCTCGGTCAGCGAATTCTCGTTGCCGGAGGTCGATCTGGTCTTCACCACGACCGGCTTCGTGCTGGTGGCGGTGCTCTACCTCGCGACGTGCTGGGAGGTCTCCGGACGCACACTCGGGTCGGTCGTGATGGGCCTGCGGGTGGTCAATTCAGAGGGTGCCCGGATTCGGCCGACCATCGCAGTGCTGCGCGCCCTGCTCTGTACGTTCTTCGCGATCGGTCTGGTGTGGGTGGTCGTCGACCGGCGTCGGCGGTCGGTGGCCGACGTCCTCCTGCGCACCCGGGTCATCTACTCTCGCTGACCGCCTTGAGCTGAGCCAGTCCCTTCTCGAAGTCCTTGCCCAGCATCTTGTCGAAGATGCCGAAGAACCCTGCCACGCGGCTGAACAACGTCTGTGCGCCGACCATCGTCCAGGACACCCGCGTCGCCTGTCCCTCCGGCGCGAGTTCGAAGGTGACGGTGTTGGTGGCCTTCATCGGCTTCTCGAAGGCAAGGTGCACCTCGACCTCGCGCGGCTCGTCGACGCGCGTGATCTCCATGGCGCCGCGTCCGGCCTTCTTGTTGCCCGACCACGCGTACTTCGCGCCGACACCGGATTCCGCACCGGAGTAGTCGCGCGTCATGTCGGGGTCGACGCCCTCCCACGGCGACCAGTGCACCCACTGGTGGAAGTCGACCAGGTACGGCAGCACCGCAGTGGGCGGTGCGTCGACGATGGTGGATCGGGTGATGCGGAAGGTGTCGGACATGCGGGCCCCCGGAAGAGATCGGTCGGTGGTACGGAACGGGTGTCGGGCTGACGAGAGTATGACACCGGGCGCCGACGGATATCATCCCGTCGGGGCGTCGCGGAGGGTGTCGACGTCAGGCCGGAGCCGCCCGGCCGCGGCGGGATACGGTGTGAGGCATGGGTGAGCGGGCACGGCTGACGGCGACAGACCTGCGCGTGATGATCGTCGACGACGATATGTGGGAATCGTGGGATGCGCCGGTCGGTGAGCCGGCCACGACGTCCGATGGTGCGGACGACACCTATGCCATCGAGCTCGACCGGGCACGCCGAAAGAGCGGTTCGGACGAATCGGTCACCACCGGCGCCGGCGCGATCGGCGGCCGGCGAGTGGCGATCGTGCTGGGGGAGTTCGAGTTTCTCGGCGGGTCGATCGGGCGCGATGCGGGGGCCCGGATCGTCGCAGCGGTCCGACGCGCGACACGCGAACGACTTCCGCTGCTGGCGTTTCCCGCCTCCGGAGGCACCCGGATGCAGGAGGGAACCGCGGCGTTCCTGCAGATGGTCGCCATCACGGGTGCCGTGACCGACCACAAGGCCGCCGGCCTGCCCTACCTGGTGTACCTGCGTCATCCGACCACGGGTGGCGTGTTCGCGTCGTGGGGTTCGCTCGGCCACATCACCTGGGCGGAACCCGGAGCGCTCATCGGTTTTCTCGGGCCGCGCGTCTACGAAGGCCTGTACGGGGAGCCCTTTCCGGCCGATGTCCAGACCGCGGAGAATCTGGTCCGCACAACGGTTGTCGACGACGTGGTCGATCCCGTCGATCTGCCGGCCCGCCTCGCCGCGGTGCTGCGACTGCTCGACGCGCGTGACCGGCCGTCGTCGGACGACTCGGTGACGGTACGTCCGCAGCGCACGCAGTCGGGGGAGCCGGAGGACACCTGGGCCTGTGTGCTCGCCACCCGCGAGGCCGGACGCGCGGGCCTGGTCGAGTTCCTGGCCGGCGGGGATTCGGCGCCACTGTCGGATGCCGGGCCACTGCGCTTCTCGCTCAGCGACTTCGACGGTCGGGTCGCGTTGGTCGTCGGCTACGACCGGACGTCACAGGCGGCGGGGGACCTCCCGGGGCCGCGACATCTGCGCGAGGCGCGGCGGGCGATCATGGCGGCCGGCGACCTCGGACTCCCGGTGGTCACCGTGATCGACACCCCGGGCGCGGAACTGTCGGTCGTCGCCGAGGAGGGTGGCCTCGCGGCGCAGATAGCGCGCTGCACAGTCGAATTGCTCAGTGTGCGCGTGCCGACCGTCTCGGTCCTCCTCGGGCAGGGTGCGGGCGGCGCCGCGCTCGCGCTGTTCCCCGCCGACGTCCGGGTCGCGCGCGCCGACGCCTGGCTCTCGCCGTTGCCGCCCGAGGGAGCGAGTCTCATCGTGCACCGTGATCTCGACCATGCCGGTGAGATGGCCTCGCGGCAGGGCATTCTCGCCGGGCGCATGGCCGCGCAGGGCATGATCGACCACGTCGTCGACGCCGGATCGGACGACGAAGCGCTGTCGGCGATCCGCGACTGGATCGGCCGGTATCTCGCGGGATCGCCGGTTCCGGACGACGAGGCACGAACACGCGTGCCGTCGAAAGACGCGCGATGAGCGCGCGCACCGTCGCCGTCGGGGCGCTCATCACCGACGAGTCAGGACGGATCCTGTTGATCCTGAGGCGGAACGAGCCGTCGGCCGGGCACTGGAGCCTCCCCGGCGGCCGGGTGGAGCCCGGGGAGTCGCTGGAGCAGGCGGTGGTCCGCGAGGTCGAAGAGGAAACCGGCTTGCGGGTGACGGTCGGCGAATTGGCCATCCAACTCGAGATCCCGGTCGGCGACGGACGGGTGTACGAGGTCCACGACTTCCGTGCCGAGATCCGTTCCGGGGAACTACGTCCAGGTGACGACGCCGCGGACGCGGCGTACTTCACACCGGCCGAGGTCCGTCGGGCGAAGGTCACGAACAGGTTGGTGGAGTACCTGGAGCAGGCCGGTGTGATGCCGCCGGAGTCGCCCTGACGGCGCACCCGCCGACGGTCCCGGCGCAGCGGGGCCGACGTGGTGCACGGACATGGTTTTGTGCAGGATGGAGGGATGACCGATCTACTGCCCCTGGACCCTGACCAACTCCTCACCACCACCCGCTCGGTGCGCAAGCGTCTCGACTTCGAGCGTCCCGTGCCGCTCGACGTGGTCAAGGAGGCGCTCGAGGTCGCGTTGCAGGCACCGACCGGCAGCAACAGCCAGACCTGGCACTGGATCGTGCTCACCGATCCCGAGCTGAAGCAGAAGGTCGCGGACTATTACGCGCAGTCGTTCGCCAAGTACTACTCGGGCCAGGCCCCGCGGGATGAGACCGGCAAGCGCGTCGCCTCCAGTGCCCAGTACCTCGCCGACACGATGGGTCAGGTCCCGGTGCTTGTCATCGGCGCCATCTACACCGGTGGCGACCTGCCGGCGGGTAACCAGGCCGGTGTCTGGGGTTCGCTGCTGCCGGGTGCCTGGAGCCTGCAGTTGGCGTTGCGTGCTCGCGGCCTCGGATCGGCGTGGACGACCCTCCACCTGAACTACGAGAAAGAGGTGGCCGAGCTCCTCGGCATCCCGGCCAACATCCATCAGGGCGTGTTGCTGCCGGTGGCCTACAGCAAGGGCACCGATTTCAAGCCCGCGCCGCGCAAACCTCTCGACTCGGTCCTCCACATCGACGGCTGGTGAGGGCGGGGTGCCGGGTCACGACTGATCCGGCACCTCACACCGGAGTGCCGCCAGCGCCATCGCGGTGAGGAGGCGGCGCAGTCCGTGCTGGTCGAACGCGGGCAGGCGAGGCGACGAGTTGAGCAACCCGAACATCGCGTGAACGCGCACGCGGGCTTCCTCGCGGTCGAGTGTGCCCCCGTTCTCGTCGACCACCGCGAGGAGCACGTCCACCCACCGTTCCACATAGCGGCGCTGCAGCAGCCGGACCCGGTGATTGGCGTCCGGGGTCATCGACGGCAGGTCCCGATCCTGCACCGTGATGAGGTCGGGACGGGTGACGAGGACGTCGATGTGAAAGCCGATGAGCGCCACCAGGGTTTCCGACGGTGAGCCGCCGCGGTCGGCGACCTCGCTGCCGCCGTCGTGCAGTCGCTGACTGATGTCGATGAGCATCTCGTCGAGAAGCTCGGTCTTGGAGGAGAAGTGGCGGTACATGGCCGGGCCGCTCACCCCGACGGCTCGGCCGATGTCCTCCAGTCGCACGCCGGCGAATCCGCGTTCGGCCATCTGGTGGGCGGCGGCGGACAGCAATTCGGCACGACGGGCCGCCTTGGCCTGGGTTCGGCGCGTCGGCGGACGATTCGTGATCTCCGATTCGTCCTCGCGCGGTTCATGCGTCGCGGACATCGATCCCGAACTCTACGCGTTCGCGCGTGCGGACGAGATGCAGCGTGTCCGACGTCGGCGCGCGGGGTGGGTGACCCGGTCGAATGAAAACTGCGCCGGCCGGTGCTCACGAGGCCGGGAAGGGCTTAGTCTTGCGCATGATCGCGCGCCGGACGGCGGGCGCAGAACAGTCCGAAAGGGCGGCGGGCCGAGTCCCGCAGCAGCGAGGAGGAGCGGATCGTGAATCCAGGCGAACCCCAGCACCCCGGCGGTCAGTGGTCAGGCGTTCCGCAGGGCCCACCGCAGACCGGGGGCTTCGCCGACAACCAGGATCAGACGGCCCACGTCCAGCACCCGGGCACCGGGAGTCTTCCTCCTCAGCAGTGGAACCCCGGCGCGCAGTACCCGCCTCCCGGTCCCGGCTGGGGACAGCCGGCACGCGGACCACGTGCGGACCTGTCGGTGATCTTCGCGCTGGCCTCCGCGGTCGCGGGGGTGGTCACGTACTTCATGGGCTTCCTCGGGTGGATCTCGGTCGGGGTCGGTGCCGAGGAGGAACTCAACCGTTGGGGAACGGATTTCGAGGAAGGGCAGGGCGGCATACCCGCGTACTTCTCCTACGAGATCGTCCTGAACCCCGGCAAGTTCTTCATCCTGCTCGGGGTCGTCGGCATCGCGGCGACGTTCGTGCTGGTTCCGAGCTATCGCAAGGCGCTGCCGTTCCTCGCGGTCGTCGGAGTCGCCGCGTGGCTGGCCCTGTTCGCCGCGGCACTGATCACGCCGCCGTTCCTCGACCTCGGCGCCGGTGCGATCGTCGGACTGATCCTGGGATTCCTGCAGGTGACGCTGCTCATCGCGGCGGCCTTCTTGTACGGTCTGAAGAAGGATGACGCGCCCAACCGGGGATGACGGCCCCGACGATCCGATCGTCGGCCTCCTACGTCGTGCGGGATGTGTCTTCGCCGACGAAGAAGCCGCGGTGCTTCGCGAACACACCACCAACGCAACCGAACTCGACGCGCTCTGTGCCCGACGCGTGGCCGGCGTGCCGATTGAGCATCTGGTGGGCTGGGTGCAGTTCGGCGAGTTGCGGTTGTCCGTGGGCACGGGCGTCTTCGTGCCGCGGCAGCGTTCCCTGTTGTTGGCGCGCACCGCGATCGCCGCAGCAGATGCGTGCCGGTCGCCGACCGTACTCGAGGCGTTCTGCGGCGTCGCACCCATCGCCGCGAGTGTTGCGGCCGCGGTGCCCGGCGTCGAACTGCATGTCGTCGATGCTGACGACACCGCCCTCGGCTTCGCGCGCCGAAACCTGCCGGGCGGGACCGGGATTCACCTCGGTGCCGGGCTCGTCCCGCTACCGGCAGCACTACGCGGCCGTCTGGACGTGATCGCCGCAGTACCTCCCTACGTGCCCGAGTCTGCGCTCGGACTGCTGGCGCCGGAGGCGCGGGATCACGAACCGCGCGGCGCGCTGCTCGGCGGCCGGGACGGCCTCGACCACATCACGGCCTTGATCGCCGACGCCCGGAGATGGCTCGCCGTCGGTGGCGAGTTGCTGATCGAGATGAACACCGCCCAGTACGACCTGGTCGGGGTCGCCCCGCCGACCAGAGCGCACTACGAGTGCGAGGTCGTCGCGGGCGACGATGGCCAGACCGCTGTGGCGCGTCTTCGGCGGGCACGCTGAGGCCGGCCGGTGTGAGCGAAGCGCTCCTATCTGCCTAGAGGTGTGAGCGAAGCGCTCCTATCTGCCTAGAGGTGTGAGCGAAGCGCTTCTAACTGCTCCCTGAGGTGTGAGCGAAGCGCTTCTAACCGCTCCCTGAGGAGCGAGCTTGCGAGCGTCACGAAGGGTCATGGTGAGCCGGGTTGTGAAGACCCTTCGTGACGCGCCCTCCGCAAGCTCCGGGCGCTCCTCAGGGAGCAGGGGCAGGTCGTTCTTTCGGATTGGGGAGCAGTTGTAACCAGGTGTTTCGAATCACGGACCGGTGCTCAGCCCTAGATCCCCAGCACCTCCCGCTGCCGTGCGACTGCTTCCCGGTAGCGCGCGACGTTGGCCATCTTGATCCCCTCGTAACCCCGGACCATGTCCGGTAGTTCCGCGAGGTCGACGACCGCGGGTACCTGGTCCGCGCCGATGCGCCCACTCGCGAGCGCATCGAGCGCGGCGTCGACGAGCTCCCGGTACTCGACGATCAACGCACGTTCGGTGCGACGGATCTCGCTGCGGCCGAACGGGTCCAGGCGGGTCCCCCGGAGGCGCTTCATCTTCGCGAGCGCGCTCAGCGGGGTGTCGGCCCACGATCCCAGCGCCAGCTTCTCGCGCATCCCCATACTCCGTAGGGTCGGTGGGTGGAGGCGTACCGCGACCTCGGCGTCGGCGCCGAATTCGTCGGCGATGCGCGCGGCGAACGCCGGGTCCTGCGTGAGCCGGGCGACCTCGTACTCGTCCTTGTAGGCCATCAGCTTGAACAGGTTCCGGGCGACGGCGGCGGTGAGCGAGGCGTCCGATGCGACGCGTCGTACGCGGTCGACCGTGTCGAGGTAGGTTCGCGCGTATCTCTCGTCGGAGTGGGCGGTCAGCTCGTCGTACCGGATCGCGATGGTGCGCCGGAGGTCGGCGTCGATATCCCCGAGCGCGCTGACCACCGCGAGGGCGTGGCGGCTCGGTTCGATCTCGGCGACCCCGCGACCGTGCAGTCCGTCGATGGTGCGAGACACGGAGTCGGGATCGGACACGACCTGCCGGCCGCGCCGGAACGCCTGGACGTTCGCGTCCACGGCCACGCCGTTGAGCTCGATCGCCCGCTCGATGGATTCCGCCGAGATGGCCAGCGCCCCGGCTTGATACGCAGCACCGACCATCAACATGTTGGCGTACTGCTCGTCGCCGAACAAGGCTGTCGACACCGCTCCCGAATCGAGGTACACGGTCCGCGCGACCCGGGAGTCGACCGCGGAGTGGACGGCGGAGTCCGCCGGGAACCCGACCGAGGTGTCGATGACCATCAACCCGGTCGGCACCTGGGTGGTCGAGACGATCGCGACCGTCTTCTCGGGAGCGGTGACCTTGAGGTTGACCGGGTCGGTGCCGACCAGCGGATCGCACACGAGGTACAGGTCGCAGTCCTCGGACGCCACCTTCGCCGCCTGCTCCAGCGGATACGGGGCCACCTTGATGTCGCTGACCACGGCGCCGCCCTTCTGCGCGAGCCCGGTCATGTCGACGGTCCGGGCCGAGTGGCCGTCGAGGACGGCAGCGGTGGCCAGGACCTGGGACACGGTCACCACGCCGGTACCGCCGATACCCGTGATGCGCAGGGAGAAGGTGTCGCGGATGGCGGGGACCGCGGGCATCGGCAACACGGTGTCCGCCAGATCGGCTGCGCGCGTGCGGATGCGGTCGGTGCCCGGGGTGACCGTGACGAACGACGGGCAGTCGCCCTTGAGACAGGAGAGGTCGAGGTTGCACGAACTCTGGTCGATGCGCGTCTTGCGTCCGAACTCGGTCTGGACCGGGTGCACCGAGAGGCAGTTCGACTTCTCGCCGCAGTCGCCGCACCCCTCGCAGATGCGTTCGTTGATCACGACGCGACGAGTGGGGGTGGGCATGGCGCCGCGCTTGCGCTTGCGGCGCTTCTCGGCGGCGCAATGCTGATCGTGCACGAGCACCGTGACGCCCGCGACGCCCGCGAGTTCGGTCTGTACCTCGAGCAGGTCATCGCGGTGGCGGACCTCGACGGTGTCGGGGAGTCCCAGCGTACGAACATGTTTCGGGTCGTCGGAGGTGACCACGACCCGGCTGACACCTTCGTCGAGCAGCAGTGACGTCAACCGCGGCAGGGTCATCCCGCCCACCGGGTCCTGTCCGCCGGTCATCGCGACGGTGCCGTTGTAGAGCAGCTTGTAGGTGATGTTCGCGCCCGACGCCACGGCCGCCCGCAACGCCAGCGACCCCGAGTGCGAGAAGGTTCCGTCGCCGATGTTCTGCACGAAGTGGTCCGCGGACACAAACGGGGCCATGCCCATCCATTGCGCGCCCTCGCCGCCCATCTGGGTGACCCCGGCGATGTCGCCGACCTGCCGGGGATCCATCAGCAACACCATCGCGTGACAACCGATGCCGGCGCCGACCAGGGTGTTCTCGGCGACCTTCGTCGAACTGTTGTGGGGGCAGCCGGAGCAGAAGTACGGGGTGCGCACCGCCAACGGGAGTTCGATGCGGGTGCGGCGAGCGGCTTTGCGGTCGAGCCAGATCCGCGCGGCGTCGACCCCGTGGCGGGCGAGACGGTCGGCGAGTCCTCGGGTCACCGCGTCGACGTCGAGTTCGCCGAAGCGGGAGAACAAGGTCGATCCGTCTTCGTGCACCTTCCCCACGATGCGCGGGGCCCGCGGGTGGCGGAACAGGATGTCGCGCATCATCGTCTCGATGAAGTCGCGCTTCTCCTCGACCACGATGACCTCGTCGAGATCACCGGTGGCGGTGTCGAACATGAAGCGATTCAGGATCTCTCGCTCGATCGGGTAGACCATGCCGAGCTTGAGGATGCGGATTCCGAGCCGGCGCAGATCCTCGTCGTCGATCCGCATCAGACGCAGTGCTTCCCGGAGATCGAGGTAGGTCTTTCCCGCGGCGACGATGCCGATGCGGTCGTCGGGACTCGAGACCACGATCCGGTTGAGGCCGTTGAGCCGTGCGTACTCCTGCGCACGCGGGAGCCGGGTGGTCAGCTGATTCTGTTCGAGTTCCATGAGGTGGGCGCCGAGTAGGCGCCCGCTGGGCACGTGGGGGCTCGTCCCGAGGTCGCCGTAGACGGGCACTATGCGGTCCGGGTCGACGCGTGCGGTCGACGCGCCGTCCGCGACGTGCGCGGAGATCTTGAGCGAGGTCCAGACCCCGCTGGTGCGGCTCATGAGCGCCGCATGGACACCGAGATCCAAGATGTCTTGGGAATCGGCCGGATAGAGGATCGGGATGTAGAGGTCGGCCAGCGCCATCTCCGATGCGCACGGGACCGTCGAGGATTTCGCGCCCGGGTCGTCACCGACCAGCGCGACCGCGCCACCGGTGGAATGGGTTCCGATCAGATTCGCGTGCCGCAGGGCGTCCGTCGCGCGATCGAGACCGGGCGCCTTGCCGTACCAGTATCCGACGACGCCGTCGCGGGGGAGCCCGTCCGCGGACGGCGTCAATTCGGCACCGCCGATGACCTGTGCGGCGAGCTGCGAACCCATCACCGAGGTCGCGGCGAGCTCTTCGTTGAGACCGGGCCGGTGGATGACGTCGTACGGGGCGAGATGCTCGTGCCGTCGGGCGAGTTCGAGATCGTAACCGGCGAGGGGAGAGCCCTCGTAGCCGGAGATGAACGAGGCCGTCCGGAGGCCGGAACGGCGGTCGACGCGAGCGCGGTCGCGGACCATGCGTACCAGGGCCTGGATGCCGGTGAGGTAGATGTCGCCGGACTCGCGGGTGTAGCGGTCGTCGAGCGAGAACCCGGTGGCTGCCGTCTCGGGCGGCGTGCCGGGGGTCGGGACGTGCTCGGAGCGAGCGCGGTCGTCTGCGAGGGTCATGGGGTCACCTGGCCTTCTATGTGCGGTGGCCGGTCCGGGGTTCCGGGGTGTCGGCGCATCGGTTGTGTCGGCCCGGGGGTGGTGGGCCTGCCACAACAGTACGAGAAGACGTGATGCGCGTCACGTAGGTCATGTCGACGCGGTGGATGAACCGGGGCGTGACATGGGCCACTTCATCGCGTACGATCACTTTCAGTTAATAGCCACTAACTGAAGGGTCGACGGTGACCAGCACGATCGACGGCTTCCGGGCCGCACACCAGCGCAATCTCGACCTGCTCGACGAACGCCTGCGAGAGGTGTCCGCCGGCGGCGGCGCGAAGGCTCGTGATCGCCACGTCGCTCGCGGAAAGTTGCTTCCGCGGGACCGGGTCGACGGGCTGCTCGACGTCGGGTCGCCGTTCATCGAGGTGGCCCCGCTCGCGGCCTTCGGGATGTACGGCGGCAAGGTGCCCGCCGCCGGGGTCATCGCCGGCGTGGGGCGCGTCGCGGGTCGAGAGTGCATGATCGTCGCCAACGACGCCACGGTCTCCGGCGGCACGTACTACCCGGTCACGGTCAAGAAGCATCTGCGTGCGCAGGAGATCGCGGCGGCCAACCGGCTCCCGTGCATCTACCTCGTCGACTCGGGCGGCGCGATGCTGCTCCAGCAGGACGAGGTGTTCCCCGACCGGGATCACTTCGGACGGATCTTCTTCAATCAGGCGACCATGAGCGCCGCCGGCATCCCGCAGATCGCCGCGGTGCTCGGGTCGTCGACCGCCGGCGGGGCCTACGTCCCGGCGATGAGCGACGAGACGGTGATCGTGCGCAATCAGGGCACCATCTTCCTCGCGGGCCCGCCACTGGTGAAGGCGGCGACCGGAGAAGATGTCTCCGCCGAGGACCTGGGCGGTGGTGCGATGCACTCATCGGTCTCCGGTGTCACAGATCACCTCGTCGACAACGACCAGCAGGCGCTCGCCAAGGTCCGCGAGATCGTCGCGACCCTCGGGCCCCGCGAGGCGCCACAGTGGGAGACGATCCCGGTCCGCGAGCCGGTGCGGCCGCAGACCGACATCTACGACGTGGTGCCCACCGACCCGCGAACTCCGTACGACGTCCGATCGGTCATCGAAATCCTGTGCGACGGAGGAGAATACAACGAGTTCAAGGCGAACTACGGCACCAGTCTGGTGACGGCGTTCGCGCACCTGCACGGTCACCCGGTGGGGATCGTCGCCAACAACGGTGTCCTGTTCAGCGAATCCGCGCTGAAGGGAGCTCATTTCATCGAACTGTGCGACCAGCGCCGCATCCCGTTGCTGTTCCTGCAGAACATCACCGGCTTCATGGTCGGCAAGGCCTACGAGCAGGGCGGCATCGCCAAGAACGGGGCCAAGATGGTCAACGCCGTGGCGTGCGCACGCGTGCCCAAGTTCACCGTCATGGTCGGCGGCTCCTTCGGAGCGGGCAACTACTCGATGTGCGGACGCGCCTACTCGCCCAGATTCCTCTGGATGTGGCCCAACGCCCGCATCTCGGTCATGGGCGGACCGCAGGCCGCCGACACCCTCGGAACGGTGCGACGCAACCAGATCGAGCGATCCGGCGCGGAATGGTCCACCGAGGACGAGGAAGCGTTCAAGGCCCCGATCCGCGAACAGTTCGAACAACAGTCGGACGCCTACTACTCGACGGCGCGGCTGTGGGACGACGGCATCGTCGACCCGGCACAGACCCGGACACTGCTCGGCCTGGCCCTCGAGACCGCCCGCTACGCACCGCTCGCCGATCCGCGCTACGGCGTCTTCCGGATGTGACCGCCGATGCCGACGTCGCCGAGTCCGAACCCGATGTCCACCGCCCCGTCCCGCCGACCCCGAGGACCACGACCGTGAGTACCAGACCCAATCGGCCCGCTCGCTCCGCTCCCGGCGCCGGACCCATTCGGCCCGCTTGCTGCGCTCCCGGCGCCAGACCCATCCGCAGTGTCCTGGTGGCCAACCGTGGTGAGATCGCCTGCCGGGTGATCGACACCCTGCGCCACATGGGAATCCGCAGTATCGCAGTCTATTCTGACGCCGACGCGCAGGCGCGCCACGTCCGGGAGGCCGACGTCGCCGTGCACATCGGCCCGGCCGCCGCCGCCCAGAGCTACCTCGACATCGCAAAAGTGGTCGACGCGGCACGCAAGACCGGTGCCGACGCCGTCCACCCGGGCTACGGATTCCTCTCGGAGAACCAGAAGTTCGCGGCCGCTCTGGCGGAGGCGGGCATCGTCTTCATCGGGCCGCCCGCGGAGGCGATCGCGACGATGGGAGACAAGATCACGGCCCGGGCCGCCGTCACCGCTCGCGACGTGCCGGTGGTGCCGGGTCTGTCGCGCCCCGGCCTGACCGACGACGACCTCATCGCCGCGGCACCCGACATCGGGTTCCCGGTTCTCATCAAGCCCAGTGCGGGTGGCGGTGGCAAGGGGATGCATCGCGTGGCCGAGGCGTCGGAGCTGCCGGCCGCGCTGGAGCGGGCCCGCCGCGAGGCCGCCGCCGCGTTCGGCGACGACGCGCTGTTCCTCGAGCATTTCGTCGACACCCCGCGCCACATCGAGGTGCAGGTCCTCGCGGATCAGCACGGGAACGTCATCCACCTCGGCGAGCGCGAGTGCTCATTGCAGCGGCGGCACCAGAAGGTGATCGAGGAGGCACCGTCGGCGCTGCTCGACGCCGAGACCCGTGCTCGCATCGGTGAGGCCGCGTGCGATGCCGCGCGCAGTGTCGGCTACACCGGGGCGGGCACGGTCGAGTTCATCGTGTCGGCGCACCGGCCCGACGAGTTCTTCTTCATGGAGATGAACACCCGCCTGCAGGTCGAGCACCCGGTGACCGAGCTCGTCACCGGAGTCGACCTCGTGGAACAACAGATCCGCGTCGCCCGCGGAGAAGTCCTGGGTCTGACGCAGGACACGATCACCCTCAGCGGCCACGCGATCGAGGCACGCGTGTACGCCGAGGACCCGGCCCGCGGTTTCCTGCCGACCGGCGGGACGATCGAGCATCTCGTCCATCCCGACACCTCGGCCGGTGGCGGCATCCGCGTCGACTCGGCCATGCTCGACGGATTGCGCGTCGGCAGTGACTACGACCCGATGCTCGCGAAGATCATCGCCTACGGTGCCGACCGGGAGGAGGCGCTCGAACGTCTCGACCAGGCATTGGCCCACACGCGCGTGCTGGGCGTGGTCACCAACATCGACTTCTGCCGCTTCGTCCTGCGTCAGCAGGCGGTCGTGGACGCCGACCTCGACACCGAACTGTTGGACCGCCTCGTCACCGATTACGCTGCGCCGGAGCCCATTCCCGAGGCACAGGTGCTCGTGGGTCTGGCGCGGATCGGCGCTCGCGATGCCGACGACATCTGGTCCTCGGCGGTCGGATGGCGGGTCGGTCGATCCGCTCCGGTCCGCACCCGCCTCGTCGCCGGCGGACGACATTCGACGGTGGCCATCCAGGTCGATGCCGCCGACGAATGGTCCGTCTCGGGAACCGCCACCGTCACCTTCGACGACGACGCCGAGGCGTCGTGGACCGGGCACGTGGTCTACCAGCCGGCGCAACCCGGTGACGGGCGCGGTTCGGACCGCCTGGTCGTCGACGGGGTGACGCAGTCGTGGTCGAGTGTTCGCGTCGGAGAGAGCTGGTGGGTGGGAGGGCCGTCGGGCACCTGGGTCCTCGAACTCGCGAAGCCCCTGCTCGACGAGGCCGCCGACGAGCACGCCGGCGAGATCACCAGCCCGATGCCGGGCACCGTGGTCGCCGTCGCCGCCGAGATCGGGGCCGACGTCTCCGCCGGCCAGTCGGTCGTCGTCGTCGAGGCGATGAAGATGGAACATGCACTCACCGCGCCGGTGGACGGCACCGTCGACATCTCCGTGAAGGTGGGGGACAAGGTCGACGCGGGACAGATCCTCGCCGTCGTCACCGCCGGCGATCCCCTTGATCCCTGAGGTGCGAGGAGCGAAAGCGACGAGCCTTTACTGATCCCTGAGGTGCGAGGAGCGAAAGCGACGAGCCACGAAGGGCCCTGAACCACCCGTCGACAACCTTCCCAGGAGAACACTCACATGGAACTCACCCAGGAGTACACCGACCTCATCGCGACGGTCCGCGACTTCGCGCAGACCGTGGTGGCGCCGGTGGCCGCGAAACACGATGCCGAGCACAGCTTTCCGTACGACGTCGTCGCCCAGATGGGCAAGATGGGACTGTTCGGGCTTCCCTTCGACGAGAAGTACGGCGGCATGGGCGGCGACTACTTCGCCCTGTCGCTCGCGCTGGAGGAACTCGGCAAGGTCGACCAGTCCGTCGCCATCACCCTCGAAGCCGGGGTGAGTCTGGGCGCCATGCCGATCTACCGATTCGGCAGCGAGGAGCAGAAAGAGCAGTACCTCCCCGAACTCACGGCGGGCACGGCGCTCGCCGGCTTCGGGCTGACCGAACCCGGGGCGGGATCGGATGCCGGGGCCACCGCGACCACGGCCCGCGACGACGGTGACTCGTGGATCATCAACGGCGGCAAGCAATTCATCACCAACTCGGGGACCGACATCACCTCACTGGTGACGGTGACCGCGGTGACCGGGGTGAAGGAGAACGGCAAGAAGGAGATCTCCACCATCATCGTGCCGTCCGGCACGCCGGGTTTCACCGCCGAGCCGGCGTACAACAAGGTCGGGTGGAATGCCTCGGATACCCATCCGCTGACCTTCACCGACGTACGCGTTCCCAAGGAGAACCTGCTCGGTGTCCGCGGCCGCGGATACGCCAACTTCCTGTCCATCCTCGACGAGGGGCGGATCGCCATCGCAGCCCTCGCCACCGGCGTCGCCCAGGGGTGCGTCGACGAGAGCGTGAAGTACGCCAAGGAGCGACAATCCTTCGGCAAGGCGATCGGTGAGTACCAGTCGGTGTCCTTCGCGATCGCCCGGATGGAGGCGCGCGCCCACGTCGCACGGACCGCCTACTACGACGCGGCGGCGAAGATGTTGGCGGGCAAGCCCTTCAAGAAGGAGGCGTCGATCGCCAAGATGATCGCCAGTGAGGCGGCGATGGACAACGCCCGGATGGCCACGCAGATCCACGGCGGGTACGGCTTCATGAACGAATATCCCGTCGCCCGGCACTACCGCGATTCGAAGATCCTCGAGATCGGTGAGGGCACGACCGAGGTGCAGCTCATGCTGATCGCGCGCGAGCTGGGGTTCGCATGAGCGACACCACCGGCGGGCGTCGAATCGTACAGCGCGGGTTGTGGTTCGAGGAGTTCGAGGAGGGCACCATCTACGAACATCGGCCCGGACGCACTGTCACCGAGGCCGACAACGTGCTGTTCACGACGCTGACCATGAACACGCAGGCGCTCCACCTCGACGCCGCCTGGTCGGCCGAGCAGCCGGGTTTCGGCGGGCAACGCCTGATCAACTCCATGTTCACCCTGTCGACGATCGTGGGATTGTCGGTCTCCCAACTCACCCAGGGCACCCTGGTGGCGAACCTGGGCTTCAGCGAGGTCGCCTTCCCGGCGCCGTTGTTCGCCGGCGACACCCTGTACGCGGAGACCGAGTGCACCGGTAAACGCGAATCGCGGTCGCGTCCGGGTGAGGGCGTGGTGAACTTGACCCACATCGGACGCAACCAGCACGGCGAGGTCGTCGCCCGCGCCGCACGAGCAACGCTGGTGCGCAGGCAACGGACGGAGTGACGACGATGTTCTTCGAGGACCCACCCGGCGGCCCGGTCGCGGGTTCCGGACTGTCGGGGCAGCTCACCAACGCGTGGCTGCCGCCCGGGCCGGCGATGTTGTTCTGCCCGGCGGACCGTCCCGAGCGATACCAGAAGGCCCTCGACCGGGCCGACGTCGTCATCCTCGACCTCGAGGACGCGGTGTCGCCGACGAACCGCGCCGCAGCCCGGGAGGCTCTCGTCGCCAATCCGGTCGATCCGGACCGCACCATCGTGCGGATCAACCCGGCCGGTACCGGCGACTACCGGCGCGATCTCGCCGCCGTCTCGGAGACGAACTACCGGGTGGTGATGCAGGCCAAGGCCGAGGACGTGTCCTCGATCCTGGACACCGCGTTCCAGACGATCGCACTGATCGAGACGCCGCTCGGCGCGACCCGCGCCCGCGACATCGCCGCCACCTCCAACTGCATCGGACTGATGTGGGGGGCAGAGGATCTCGTCGCGGGCCTCGGCGGCACGTCGAGCCGGTTCGGTCCGGGTGAAGCCCGGCCGGGTGAGTACCGGGACGTCGCGAGTTGGGTCCGGTCGATGGTCCGCATCGCGGCCGCCGCGTACGGGAAGTTCGCCGTCGACTCGGTGCACCTCGACATCTCCGACGTCGACGGACTCGTCGCCGAGGTCCGCGACGCGGTGGCCCTGGGTTACACCGCGACCGCGTGCATCCATCCGTCCCAGGTCGATCACATCCGGAACGGTTACCGCCCGTCGGACGAGGCGGTCGAGTGGGCGCGCAAGGTCCTCGACGGTGCGGCCGAACACGCGGGCGGGGTATTCAGCCTCGACGGTCAGATGATCGACGGGCCGGTCCTGCGCCAGGCGGAGGTCGTCCTGTCCCGTGTGAGCGGTACGCGTACCGATCCCGCCCCCGAGAACTGACGAAGCCCCCGACCATCCGGGCATCCACCCCCCGAGAACAGACCGGAGCGAGAACATGAGCACCGAGGCGCACCCGAAGCCTGCACACACGCGCGGTGAGGAGACACCGGCACTGCTCACCGAGACCATCGGAGCCACCCTGGCCCGAACCGTCGCGGACCACGGCGAGCGAACCGCGTTGATCGACGCCGCCGCACGGCGGGAATGGCGATACACCGAGTTCCACCGTGACGTACGCGCGCTCGCGGCCGGACTGCTACGACTCGGCGTGTCGGTCGGCGACCGTGTCGGGCTGTGGTCGCCGAACCGGTTCGAATGGGTGTTGACCCAGTACGCCGCGGCCGAGATCGGCGCCGTGCTGGTCAATCTCAATCCCGCGTACCGGCAGAACGAGATCGAGTACGCGCTGCAGCAGTCCGGGACGAGCGTCGTCCTGGCCGCCGAGAGTTTCAAGGACTCGGCCTATTCGACGATGCTCGACCAGGCCCGGCCACAGTGCCCGGAGCTGCGCGAAGTGGTCCTGTTCGAATCCCCCGGCTGGGATGCGCTGTGTGTCGAGCCGAGCGCCGACGAGCTCACACGCGTCGACGAGATCGCTGCGTCGCTCTCACCCGACGACCCGATCAACATCCAGTACACCTCGGGTACAACGGGTTTCCCGAAGGGTGCGACGCTGTCGCACCGGAACATCGGGAACAACGGGTATCTCGTCGGCGAACTGCTGAACTACACCGCCGACGACCGGATCTGTCTCCCCGTGCCCTTCTACCACTGCTTCGGCATGGTGATGGGTAACCTTGCGGCGACGAGTCACGGTGCGGCGATGGTGATTCCGGCGCCGGCCTTCGACCCGCGGGCCACCCTCGAGGCGGTCGCGGAGTACCGCTGCACCAGCCTCTACGGCGTGCCCACCATGTTCATCGCCGAACTCGGCCTGCTCGACGACGGGCTCGACATCGACCTGTCGAGCCTGCGCACCGGCATCATGGCGGGGTCGCCGTGCCCCGAGTACGTCATGCGGCAGGTCGTCGACCGCATGCACATGCGTGAGGTGTCGATCTGTTACGGCATGACCGAGACGTCGCCGGTGTCGACGCAGACGCGGGTCGACGATCCCCTCGAGTTGCGTGTGACCACCGTCGGGCGGGTCGGCCCGCACCTGGAGATCAAGGTCGTCGATCCCGGAACCGGGGAGACCTCGGCGCGCGGCGAGACGGGCGAGTTGTGTACGCGCGGTTACTCGGTGATGACCGGATACTGGAACGACCCGGAGAAGACGGCCGAGGCCATCGACGCCGACGGCTGGATGCACACCGGCGACCTCGCCGACATGGACGAGAACGGTTATGTCCGGATCACCGGGCGCATCAAGGACATGGTGATCCGCGGCGGGGAGAACATCTACCCGCGCGAGATCGAGGAGTTCCTCTACACCCATCCCGACATTCTCGACGCCCAGGTGATCGGGGTGCCCGACGTGAAATACGGCGAGGAGCTGATGGCCTGGGTCCGGTTGCGCGACACCGCAACCGAATTTACCGCCGACGACCTGCGCGAGTTCGCGACCGGCAAGATCGCGCGACACAAGATCCCGCGGTACGTCCATGTGGTCGAGGAGTTCCCGATGACCGTCACCGGCAAGGTCCGCAAGGTGGCGATGCGCGACGAGGCGGTCTCGATCCTCGAGCAGTTGCGATGAGCACGTCGAGGACTGCGGAGCGGGTCACGAGCACCCAGATGGACCGGTTCGGTCGCTTAGTCGCCGAGCGATTCGGGTCCGGCACAGGCGATTACGACGACCTGTGGTCGTGGTCGGTGGAACATCCGGCCCGGTTCTGGCGTGCCGTCTGGGAATTCTTCGACCTCGACGCCCTCGCCGCGGAGCCGCTCGGGCCCGGGGACGAGGCGGTGCTCGCCGACGACCGGATGCCCGGTGCGGTCTGGTTCCCCGGGATGCGGTTGAACTACGTCGATCAGATCCTCCGGCACGCCGCCCTGCCCGGTGCCGCGATCGTGGGCATCGACGAGGCCGGTGACCGTTCCGAGATCGCGTGGGCGGAACTGCCGGCGCAGGTCGCGGGCCTGGCCGCGGCCCTGCGTGCGCGCGGAGTGGGGTCGGGGGACGTGGTGGCCGCTTACCTCCCCGACATCCCGGAGGCCGTCATCGCCTTCCTGGCCACCGCATCCCTGGGCGCGATCTGGTCCGGATGTGGACAAGACTATGCCCCGCAGGGGGCAGCCGGTCGACTAGGCCAACTCGCACCCAAGGTCCTGTTCACCGCCGCCGGATATCGCTACAACGGCAAGGTCGTCGACAAGCGCGCCGACAGCGCCGAGCTCGCCGGGCTACTGCCGGACCTGGTCGCGCACATCACGATCGGCGCGACCGAGGAGTCTTCGTCGGCCCTCGACTATGCCGACGCCGTCACCAGCGACCCCGGCGACTTCCACCCCGTCAAGGTGCCCTTCGATCATCCGCTCTGGGTGCTGTTCAGTTCCGGCACCACCGGACGCCCCAAAGGCATCGTGCACGGACACGGGGGAGTCCTGCTGGAGCACCTGAAAGCCGGTGCCCTGCACGGCGATCTGTCCGCAGACGACGTGTTCTTCTGGCAGACCGCGCTCAGCTGGATGATGTGGAACTATCAGGTCGCCGGACTTCTCTGCGGTTCGCGGATCGTCTGTTACAGCGGTTCGCCCCTGTACCCCGACGCCGACCGCCTGTGGCAGGTCGTCGACGACGAGCACGTCACCTACTTCGGCACGAGTCCCGGTCAGCTGCAGGCCTCGCGGAAGGCGGGTCTGGAACCGGGCCGCCGGCACGACCTCGGTCGGTTGCGCACTCTCGGGAGTACCGGATCATCGCTCGCCGCAGATCTTTTCACCTGGGTCGACGACCACGTCGGGGCCGGACTGCCCATCTCGTCGATCAGCGGCGGCACCGACATCGTGTCCGCGTTCGCCGGCGGCTCCACCGGTGTACCGGTCGTCCCGGGGGAGCTGTCGGTGCGCTACCTCGGTGTGGCACTGGAGAGTTGGTCGCCCGACGCCCGCCCGCTGGTGGGGGAGGTGGGTGAACTCGTCGTCACCGCGCCGATGCCGTCGATGCCCGTGAGCTTCTGGGACGATCCCGACGGTGCGCGCTACCGCGCGGCTTATTTCGCCCACGAATGGGAGGGCGGTGCGTCGAATCCGGAGAAACCGGTCTGGCGGCACGGCGACTGGGTGACGGTGACCGAACGTGGGTCGCTCGTGATCCACGGCCGCAGCGACGCGACGTTGAACCGCCACGGGATCCGGATGGGATCGGCCGACATCTACGAGGTCGTCGAAGCGCTCGACGAGATCGCCGAGGCCTTCGTGCTCGGTGTCGACGGACCGGACGGCGCCTACTGGATGCCGCTGTTCGTCACCCTGGTCCCCGGCGCGACGCTCGACGACGCGCTGATCGGCCGGATCGCGGGCGCGGTCCGCGACCGCCTCTCCAAACGCCATGTGCCCGAAGAGGTCATCGAGGCCCCCGGGATTCCGCACACCCGGACCGGAAAGAAGCTCGAGGTTCCGGTCACCGCGATTCTGGCGGGCCGTTCCGAGGTCAACATCGACCCCAAGGCGGTCGACGACTACGCGCTGATCAACTGGTACGCCGAGCAAGGGCGCGCGCATCGCTGGTGAGCGGGATTCGTGGCCCGGCGGGGCGACCCCGATGTGCAAGGGTCATGGGACCCGGCTGGTATGTGTACTAGCGTGGTCGATAGTTCTGCGCTCGTGGGGGGCGACGGCCGGACGCCGTCACCTCGACGCGACCCGCTGATCCTGACCGACCGACCCGACCAGGAGATCGTCATGACCTACCCACCCGGCGGCTACGGGCAGCAGCAGCCCGAGTCCGGCCAGTCCTACGGCCAGTACGGCAATCAATCCGGATATCCCCAGTCCGGCGCGCACAACACGGGTCCGCAGGCGAGCCCCGCGCCCGGTTCCGATCAGTACGGTCAGGCCCAGCAGTACGGGGGTCAGCAGTACGGGGGCCAGCAGTACGGTCAGAGCGGACAGTCCTACGGCCAGGGGCAGCCGGGTTACGGCCAGAGCCCCGCGCCGGGATATGGCCAGCAGGGATACGGCCAGCAGGGGTACGGCCAACCCGGATACGGCCAGGACCAGCAGGGCCAGCAGGGCTACGGCCAGTACGGATACTCCCCGCAGCCGACCAAGACGCCGAGTCAGGGACTGCCGGCCATCACCCCGGTTCTCCTCGCCGCCGCGATCGGCGCCTTCGGCCTCATCGTCCTCTTCAGCGGGTTCCTGTCCGCCGCCGAGACCTATGACTTCGCGCTCAAGCTGTTCCAGACCCAGTACAACGCGCCGTACACGCTGATCAGCGTTGCCGGAATCCTGGCGCTCATCTCGCTGATCCCGGGCATCAAGGTGCCTGCGGCGCCGATCGTGGCGTCGCTGGCGATCACCTCGTTCCTGATCACGCTGTTCCAGTTCCTCAACATCGACGACAACGGTGCCGGGGCGATCGTGCTGCTGATCTTCACCCTCCTGTCCGCGGTCCTCGCGGTCGTGTGGTTGCTCGTCGACGCCGGCGTCATCAAGGTGGCGCCCGCGGTGGGCTCGGCGACCGCCGCGGTAGCCCCCGGCTCGTCGGCCGCGCAGTCCGACACCGGCGCTCACCAGCAGACCGGTGGCTACGGTGAGGCGCAGACCACCGCCTACGGCACCGGCAGCGCGCAGGCTCAGTACGGCCAGCAGTCGTCGGCGAACTACGACCCGTCGGCCTACTCGCAGTCGTCGGGCGCGTCGACCGCCGGTCAGAGCGGTTACTCCGGCGGTGCGAGCGAATCGTCGGCATCGGCCTCCGGTCACGGCGAGTCGGGCTACGGGGACTACCGTCCCGGCCAGTACGCGGCCGGCGCCTCGGGCGCATCCCCGGCCGCGCCCGGTGGATCCGCTGGCCCCTCGGGCACCGACACCCCGGCCGGAGACCACTCGACCACGGTCTTCCAGAAGCCGGAACCGCCCACCGGCAGCGGCAACTGACAGAACCCCCACAGTGCCCCGTCGACCATCGGTCGACGGGGCTCTGTGTATCGCCGCCGGTCGAGCCGGCCCCCGCTGGTTGAGCCGGTGAGGAGCGCAGCGACGAGCCGAGTCGAAGCCACACGGTGAGCTGACTCCCTTTCGCAGCCCGCTCGGCGCGTCTACGACGGCCTCGGCCGGGACCGTGTCAGGCTCATGACGATGCCCTCCCTCAAGTCGGACCCGACCACGGACAATCTGGCGTCGCAGCTGCGTAACCTGCGGCGATCACGTCGTGCGCAGCGCACGGCGGCCGAGGGCTCGGCCCGGCAGCTCGCGGTTGTCGCGTTCACCGTTCCCGCGATAGCGCTGGTGACGCTGATCGTCGTGATGCTCTCGGTGCTGCTGCTGGCCGGCAGCGGCCTGACCGGACTGCCGAGTGCGATCGCCTCGGGCTGGCTGGCCGTCCACCAGGTGCCGGTCACGATCAGCGGGGTCACCGTAGGTGTGCTGCCGCTGTTGCCGACGCTGGCGGTCGCCGCCGGCACTGCCTGGCTGACGGCCCGGGCCGTCGCCGGTGGCACGAACTCGAACGAACGCGATCGGCACGACCTGTTCGACCTCGGCGCCGTCGTGTTCTCGGCGGTGATCGGTCCCGTTCTCATCACCGCGATGTCCCTGGCGGTCGTCATGGACGGCGGGTCGGTCCTGCCGGTGCAGACGCCCAACGCGCTGCTTGCGTTCCTCTACACCCTCGGCGTACACGGCGGTGCGGCGGTCGCCGGTGTCGTGTGGAGCCGACGACGCGACTTCGCCGTCCGCGGGGGTGTGACCCACGCCGATCGTCGCGGTTTCCGGTACGGGCTGGTGGCGGCCATGCTGCTACTGGTGGCCGGAGCCGTGCTGGTGTGTCTGCGCATGTTGATGAGGCACGGGCAGATCGGTGAACTGATCGAGACCGGTTACGACTTCGATGGGTTCCTGGGACTCACCCTGCTGTCGATGCTCTACCTCCCGAACGTGATGGTCGCCGCGATGGCGGTGCTCGTGGGTTCCGACGTCCAGATCGGTGCGACGACGGTCGACCTGTTCACGGTCCGCGGTGACGCCGTCCCGCCCGTCCCGGTTCTCGCGGTCCTTCCCGACGGGCCGGGTGCCGGGGCATGGGGATTCGTCGGACTGCTCGTGCCGGCCGGTGTCGCCGCGTTCGTCGGCTGGCGATGCCGCGACCTCGATCCCATGGCCCACGTGCGTTCGGTGGGTGTCGCCGCGGCGGTCGCGGCTTCGGTGGTCGCCGTTCTCACCGTCTCGGCGGGTGGAACGCTGGGGGAGTTCGGCGAGGTCGTCGTGACGGTGTCGGCGGCCGGGGTCTTCACACTGGGTTGGATCGCGGTCGTCGGCCTGCTCATCGTGCTCGTCTACGCCTTCCTGCCGTCGACCCGAGCGGCACGTCTCGCTGTCGGCGATGAGTACTTCGACGATCCCCTCGACCTCGGTTACGAAGACGAATACGTCATCGTCACCGATCTGGACGAGGACGACGAGTACGCCGAGTACTCGGAAGTCGAGGACGGTGAATTCGAGGACGGCGAGTACGAGGACTCGGACTACGACGACGGTGAGTTCGACGACGGTGAATTCGGGGACGCTGACCTCGCGGACGACGACGCGGAGTACGTCGCCGGGTCGGACCCGGACGACTCTGATCTCGACACCGCATCCGGGCGCGCGCCGGCGAAGAACCGCGTGTACGACGACGATCTCGACGTGGCGGATCTCGCCGTCGACGTGGATCACGACCTCCATCCCGGTTCGCACGGGGCCTCACGGCAACGCTGACAGCGCGCTTCCCGGGCGTGCCCCGGCGGCGCCACCCGGCGCGGGCGGCCCAACGTGCGGCGATTAGTCTCGACGACGTGACATCCCCGACGGCACCTGGTCGCACCCCGCTGGTGGTGATGGCGTCGGGCACCGGTTCGCTGCTGGAATCGCTGATCGCGCGCGCCGGTGACGAGGATGCCCCGTTCCGTGTCGCGGCGATCGTGGTCGACCGCTCGTGCCGGGCGCAAGAGGTCGCGCAGCGCCACGACATCCCGCTCATCACCTGCCGTGTCGCCGACCACGCCGACCGTGCGACGTGGGATCGTGCGCTGACCGACGAGGTCGCCGCGATCGAGCCGGAGTGGGTGGTGACCGCCGGTTTCATGAAGATCCTCGGCCCGGCTTTTCTCGGCCGGTTCGGCGGTCGCGTCGTCAACAGTCATCCAGCGCTGCTACCAGCGTTTCCGGGCGCCCACGGGGTCGCCGAGGCGCTCGACTACGGCGTCAAGGTCACCGGCGCGACGGTCCATCTTGTCGACGAGGGCGTGGACACCGGCCCGATTCTGGCGCAACAGGTGGTCAGCGTCGTCGACGACGACACCGCCGACAGCCTGCACGAGCGAATCAAGACGGTCGAGCGCGTGTTGCTCGCCGACGTGGTGACCGCACTGGTCACCAGAGGAGTAGTCATCGATGGACGAAAGGCCCGCATCCCGTGAACGCACCCAGCTCTGACAGCTCTCGTCGACCGATTCGGCGCGCGCTGGTGAGTGTCTACGACAAGAGCGGTCTCGCCGACCTCGCGACGGCACTACACGCGGCCGGAGTGGAGATCGTGTCCACCGGGTCCACCGCAAAGACCATCGCCGGCGCGGGCGTGCCGGTCGTGGAGGTGTCCACGCTGACGGGCTTCCCCGAGTGCCTCGACGGCCGCGTCAAGACCCTGCACCCCAAGGTGCACGCGGGCATCCTCGCCGACACCCGCAAGTCCGATCATGTGGCTCAGCTCGACGAACTGGGCGTCGCCGCATTCGATCTCGTCGTCGTCAATCTCTATCCGTTCACCGAGACGGTGGCGTCCGGTGCGACTCCGGACGAGTGCATCGAGCAAATCGACATCGGCGGCCCGTCGATGGTGCGTGGGGCCGCGAAGAACCACCCGTCGGTCGCCGTCGTGGTCGATCCCGATGACTACTCGCTGGTGACCGAGGCCCTCGCGGCCGACGGGTTCTCGCTCGTCGACCGGAAGAAGCTCGCGGCCAAGGCTTTCCGGCACACCGCGGACTATGACGTCGCGGTCGCGTCGTGGATGTCGAGTGTGGTTGCGCCCGAGGACGAGTCGCAGTTCCCGGCGTGGGCCGGTGCGACCTGGACCCGCTCCGCGGTGCTGCGTTACGGCGAGAACCCCCACCAGCCGGCCGCACTGTACGTCGGTAACGCCGGGGCCGGCGGGGTTGCGACCGCCGAGCAACTCCACGGCAAGGAGATGAGCTACAACAACTACACCGACGCCGACGCCGCGTGGCGCGCCGCCTACGACTTCGATGCCCCGGCGGTCGCGATCATCAAGCACGCCAACCCGTGTGGCATCGCCATCGGCGCCGACATCGCGGAGGCGCATCGCAAGGCGCACGCGTGCGATCCGGTCAGCGCCTACGGCGGCGTGATCGCGGCGAATCGTGAGATCACCGTGGCGATGGCCGAGCAGGTCGCCGAGATCTTCACCGAGGTGATCGTCGCGCCCGGCTTCGCCGACGGTGCGCTCTCGGTGCTGACCCGTAAGAAGAACATCCGCGTCCTGGTGGCCACCCCGCCGGCGGCGACGGGGATCGAGACGAACCCGGTGTCGGGCGGACTGCTGATGCAGCAGCGCGACGTCCTCGACGCCGACGGCGACAATCCGGCCAACTGGAACCTCGTGGCGGGTCCGCCGGCCGACAACCAGACCCTTGCCGACCTCGAGTTCGCCTGGCGTGCGTGCCGTTCGGTCAAGTCCAACGCCATCCTGCTGGCGTCCGACGGTGCGTCGGTCGGCGTCGGCATGGGCCAGGTCAATCGCGTCGACTCCGCGCACCTGGCCGTGCAACGCGCCGGCGACCGGGCAGCGGGGAGTGTCGGGGCGTCGGACGCGTTCTTCCCCTTCCCGGACGGACTGCAGGTGCTGCTGTCGGCCGGGGTGAAAGCCGTTGCGCAGCCGGGCGGTTCGATTCGAGACAACGAGGTGATCGAGGCGGCCGACGAGGCGGGCGTGACGCTCTACCTCACCGGGGCGCGTCATTTCGCTCACTGATCTCGCTCTACTGGTCGTCGCCGGTTTCGGCGCCGGCCTGATCGGCTACATCACCGGGCTGGCGTCGATCGTCAGCTATCCCGCACTGCTCGCGGTCGGACTCAGTCCGATCGCGGCCAATGTCACGAACACGGTCGCGCTGGTCGCCGTCGGGGTGGGCAGTACCGCACAGTCGGGACGCTCCCTCCTCGACGGTGACCGCAGGCGGCTGATCATCGGCGCGATCGCCTCGCTCATCGGCGGCACGGTCGGGGCGGTGCTGTTGCTGTCGACGCCGGCCGAGGCGTTCGAAGCCGTTGTGCCGTTCCTGGTGGCGATCGCCGCGATCGCCCTGTTGGCGCAACCGGTTCTGCGACGGTGGGCCACCTCGCACGTCGAGCGTCCCTGGGTGTTCATCCTGGGCCTGACGCTGATCTCGGTGTACGGCGGGTACTTCGGGGCGGGCGCCGGCATCATGATCCTCGCGCTGATGCTCGTGGTGACCAGCGAACCATTGTGGCGCGCAGCGTTGTCCAAGTCGTTGTTCCTCGGCATCGCCAACACGATCGCTGCCATCGGTTTCATGATCTGGGGTCCCGTCGACTGGTGGGCGGCGCTCGCCATGGCCGTCGGCTGTCTTGCCGGCGGGTGGTGCGGCCCGCCTGTCGTGAAACGGCTGCCGCCCGGGCCGCTCCGGATCGTGGTCGGGGTGTGCGGGCTCGGACTCGCGGCGTGGCTCGCGGTCAGCTGACGTCGGCGTGATGAGCAGGCGGTTGTCGTCGGTGTGCCCGCGGCAGCCCCTGCTCCCTGAGGAGCGTCCGGAGCTTGCGGAGGGCGCGGCAGCCCCTGCTCCCTGAGGAGCGTCCGGAGCTTGCGGAGGGCGCGTCAGCCCCTGCTCCCTGAGCCTGAATCCGTGGAAGGAGTTTCAGGTGGGGTGGGTTGGGGCGCGTGATCGTCTGATTGTGGTGTGGGCGTGTGGTATTCGCTGACTTGTGTCAGCTTTTTCACTGGGGTTCCTTGGTGGTGGGTGGGCGGGTGTGGTTGGTAGGTCAGGGAGTGTGCACTGCGGTCCATAGGGTGGTGAAGGCGTGTTGGGTTGGCCAGTGTCGGGGTAGGTGCAGGACCGGTGTTCGTGCTGGTCGCGCTAGTCGGGCGGGTATCGCGATGAGTGTGCGGCGCAGCGTTGCGCCCCGCGCGGCCCGCAGTTTGGGGGTGTTGGTGAGTGCGGCGAGGGTGCGCATCAGGTTGTGGCTGATCGCGGT
>NZ_JAGRQM010000002.1:0-109307 GCF_018132775.1 Gordonia sp. SCSIO 19800
CGAAGGGCCTGGTGAGACAGGTTGCGGAGCCCTTCGTGGCTCGCTTCGCTCGCACCTCAGGGAGCAGAGATGTGGACCATCAAGAGGGTTCTTCGTAGTCCACGACGGCCGCCCGGCCGCAGGTACTGAGGAGCGGGCCGGAGCTTGCGCAGGGCCCGACCACCCGCCGCACTAGCCCCCGGCGAGTTCGTCCAGCCAGACCCGCGCCGACGCATCCGAGGGTGAACGCCAGTCGCCGCGTGGGGACAGCGACCCGCCCGACCCGATCTTGGGGCCGTTGGGCATCGCCGAGCGCTTGAACTGGTTGCCCATGAACCGCTTCAGGAACACCTCGAGCCAGTGCTCGATGGTCGCGGTGTCGTACTCGTTGCGCTTGTCCTCGGTCAGCAGATCCGACCACGGGCCACGGCTGCGGTCACCCCACGCCTGGCGCGCGAGATAGGCGATCTTGCTCGGGCGATAACCGAAGCGCGTCAGGTGATAGAGGAAGAAATCGTGCAGCTCGTAGGGGCCGACCGTGTCCTCGGTGCTCTGGATCCGGCCGTCGTCGCCGGCGGGGACGAGTTCGGGAGAGATGACGTCGTCGAGGATCTCGACGAGCGTCTCGGTGGTCTCGGCGGAATGGTGCCCGCTGGTGATCATCCACCGGATCAGGTGCTGGATCAGCGTTTTCGGCACCGACCCGTTGACGTTGTAGTGCGACATCTGGTCGCCGACGCCGTAGGTGCACCATCCGAGCGCGAGTTCGGAGAGATCGCCGGTCCCGAGCACGATGGCGCCGTTGGCGTTGGCGAGCCGGAACAGGTGTGAGGTCCGCTCACCGGCCTGCACGTTCTCGAAGGTGACGTCGTAGACCTTCTCGCCGCGCGCGTACGGATGGTCGAGGTCGGCGAGCATCTGCTCACAGGACGGCCGGATGTCGATCTCCGCGCCGCTCACCCCGAGCGAGTTCATCAGCGCGTGGGCGCGCCGCAGTGTCGGGCCGCCGGTCGCGAAGCCGGGCATCGTGTAACCGAGGATGTTGGTGCGCGGCAGGCCGAGCCGGTCGAAGGTGTCGACCGCGACCAAGAGTGCGAGCGTCGAGTCCAGCCCGCCGGACACCCCGATGACGATCTTCTCCAGACCCGTCGAGCGCAGTCGTTGGGCCAGTCCCTGGACCTGGATGGAGCGGACCTCTGCGCAGCGTTCGTCGCGGTCGTCGGAATCCGCTGGGACATAAGGGAATCGGGGGACCACCCGCCGGACGACATCGTCGTCGGACAGGTCTCCGAAGTCGAAACCGATGCGACGCAACGACTTCAACCGGTCGGAGTGATCGCCGACCTGGTCCCGGAGGCTGATCATCCGCATGCGTTCCTGCCGCAGGCGGTCGAGATCGATGTCGGCGGTGATGATCTGGTCGATCGTCGCGAACTGTTCACTGCGGGCGAGGAGCGACCCGTTCTCGGTGATGAGGGCATCGCCGTCCCAGGCGAGGTCGGTGGTCGACTCGCCGTACCCGGCAGCGACGTACACGTGGGCCGAGATGGTCCGCGCGGAATGCCCGGTGCACAGGTTGGTGCGGTAGCTCTCCTTGCCGATGGTGACCGGGCTGCCCGACAGGTTGGCCAGCACGGTCGCGCCGCCGAGAGCTGCCCATGTACTCGGTGGGATCGCCACCCAGCCGTCTTCGCAGATCTCGACGAACAGTGCGAAACCCGGCAGGTCGCGGGCCTCGAACACGAGATCGGCACCGAACGGGACCTCGTCGTCGCCGATCCGCACGGTCGTGGGGACCGCGTCGCGCGCCGCGGCGAAGAAGCGCTGCTCGTAGAACTCGCGGTAGTTCGGCAGGTACGACTTCGGGACCACCCCCAGGACCGCGCCGTCGTGGATCACGGCGGCGCAGTTGTACAGGCCGTCACCCACGCGCATCGGCAGTCCGACGCAGAGAACCGGCTTCAGCCCGGCACTGGCCGTCACGATGTCGTCGAGTGCGGTGCGGCAAGCGTCGAGGAGGGCGTCCTGGTGGAAGAGGTCGTCGACGCTGTACCCGCACAGCCCGAGTTCGGGGAAGACGACAATGCAGGCGCCGTCGTCAGCGGCCTGCGTCGCCAGTTCGACGGTGCGCGCGGCGTTGACCGCGGGTTCGGCGAGCGTCAGGACGGGTACGGCTCCGGCGACGCGGGCGAATCCGTTTGCGTAGACAGACACTCCGACACCCTAGTCGCGCACAGCCCGCCGTGCGGGGTCCGCCGAACGCGCCGGCCGGGTGCAGCGCTAGGACCGCCACCACGTGTCGTCGACCTCGACGGGGGTGGTGCGCTTGTGCCGGTTGCGGTGCCAGGCGGCCTCGATCTTCTCGGCCGCGTCCTCGGGGATCTCGCGCCCCTCGAGGTAGTCGTCGATGTCGTCGTAGCGCAGGCCGAGTTCGTCCTCGTCGGTCTGTCCGGCCTTCTCGTCCAGCAGGTCGGCGGTCGGGACCTTTTCCCACAGCTGCTGCGGCGCATCCAGGTGGCGCAGGATGGCACGCCCCTGTCGCTTGTTCAGGCCGGAGAGCGGCAGCACGTCGGCCGCACCGTCGCCGTGTTTGGTGAAGAAGCCGGTGACGTTCTCGGACGCATGATCGGAGCCGATCACCAGCAGCCCGCGGTCACCGGCGAGGGCGTACTGCGCGACCATGCGGTGCCGCGCCTTGGCGTTGCCCTTGGTGAAGTCGGTGAGCCGGGTGCCGGTGGCCTGTTCGATCTCGTCGTCGAGGGCATCCACGCCGGGTGCCACGTTGACGGTCACGACCTCGTCGGCGCCGATGAACTCGAGGGCCGCGGCCGCGTCGTCCTCGTCGTGCTGTACCCGGTAGGGCAGCCGCACGCCCATGAAGGTCGCGTCACCGCCGTCGGACCGGATGCGTTCGGCGGCGAGTTGGGCGAGCTTCCCGGCCAGGCTGGAGTCGACGCCGCCGGAGATGCCGAGTACGTAACCCTTGGCGCCGGTGGCGCGGACGTAGTCGACGAGGAACCCGACCCGCCGCTCCACTTCCTCGCCGGGGTCGATCGAAGACTTCACGGCGAGGGCGTCGATGATGGTTCGCTGGATCTCACGCATGATCCCAGTGTGCGCCACCGGTCACCCCTCGCGTGGGATCCGCACGCCGACGAGGTGGGCCTCGGGGTCCGGGGCCAACCCGATCCGGTCCCACTCGTGGGAGATGCCGACGACCGCATAAGCCGAGGTGGGGAAGCGTTCGATGTAGCCGTGCGGATCGAGCGTCAGCGCGGTCGACGGCATCCCGGGCTCGTGGCCGACGACGAGGACCGTCCGCGCGTCGGCGGGCGCGTGGACGCGGATGGCCTCCAGGATCTCCTCGGGCGCGCCGCCGTAGATGTCCTCGACGAAGGTCACGGGCGCATCGATGCCGGTTCGGGCGAGCGTCTGCCGCGTTCGCGTCGATGTCGAGCACAGCGCCGCGTCGATCCGCAGGCCCTCATCGGCCATCCAGCGTCCGGCGAGGGCGGCCTGCCGATCGCCGCGCTCGGCCAGCGGACGGTCGTGATCGGGCGTCGCGGGCGGATAACCCGACTTGCCGTGCCGCATCAGGACCAGCGTGCGGGTCCGGCTCATGCGGCGCCGTGCCGGCCGCGGTCCCGGGCGTCGGATTCGGACCCCGACTCGGCGCCGATCATCCGCAGGACCCGCACGGTCGCGCGCCAGGCGGCGGCCTCCTGGCGGAGGTAGGCCGCGTGTTCGTCGTGACCGCGGGCCTCGGCCTCGTCGGCGGCGACGTCGAACTCCAGGTACTCGTCCACGGCACAGTCGATGAGCTCACCCACCGAGGTGCAGTCGGTGCAGGCCACCTCGATCGCGGCGGCGTCGAGGGTGGCCAGTCGTTCCAGATCTGACCGATAACGCATGGGTTCGAATCTACGTTGTCCGGGCAGGCCGTTGGTGTTACGACACCGTCGATGTCGCCCGGGACGACCCCGGCCGGGACCGCGACCGCGGCTCACCGCCGTTACCCTGGGGATCGTGCACACCTGGGTACCCGCGCTCCTCGCGGTGCTGGCCGCGTTGATGATCGCCGCCGGTACCGTGCTGCGTCAGCGCGCCTCCCGGGTCAACGGTGCGATCACCCCGGGATGGTGGGCCGGTGCGGCGATCGCGCTGTGCGGCTTCGGTTTGCAGGCCTCGGCACTCGGACTCGGCTCGATCCTCCTCGTGCAACCCCTCGTCGTGCTCGCCGTGCTGTTCGCCCTTCCGCTCGAGGCGTGGGCCGATCATCGGCACCCGGCCCGCATCGAGTGGGCCTGGGGCGGGGTTCTCGTCGCGTGCGTGGTGACATTCCTGATCGTGGCGCGTCCCGAACCGTCGATGCGACGCCCCGATGCTCTCCTGCTGTGGGGCACCGTGGGAGCGGTCATCGGCGTCGTGGTCGCGCTGGTGATCCTCGCCCACCGCTCGAGTCCGCACTACAAGGCACTGTTCTACGGGCTCGTCGCCGGCATCCTGTTCGGCGTGTCGGCGTTGCTGGTGAAGACCGTGATCTACCAGATCACGCACCACTTCTGGCGTTCCTTCGTCCACCCCGAGATCTATCTCTTCGTGCTGGTGGTGGTCTGCGCCATCCTCGCCCAGCAGATGGGGTTCGGCGCCGGTGATCTGCAGACGTCGTTCCCGTCGATGACCGTCGCCGAGCCGGCCGTCGCGATGGTGCTCGGTGTGCTGCTGCTCGGTGAGAACCTGAAGGTGTCGGTACCGACCGCGCTGTTCCTGGGGATCGTGCTCGCGATCATGGTGCGCGCTGTGTGCGAACTCGCGAAGCTGTCGGCCGTGCGCGGATACGAGCAGGCCGTGGCGGCGGAGGAGTCCGCCGCAGCCGACGCCGCAGCGGACGCGGGCCCGGCGGCGGGCGCGACGTCGCGCCCGGCGGGTTGACCGGCCGCGTAGACGTCAGGCGTGCTCAGATCTCTTGGGAGATTCCCTCGGCCCACTCGGCGGCCTGTTTCGCCGGCTTGATGGGCGAGGAGTTGTCGTGGCGGGCGTGCTCGCCGACCTGGACCGCGCCGCGCTTGGTGAGCATCTCGGCGACGATCTCGCCGCCGCGGTTGAACGTGTCGTAGATCGAGTCCCCGAGACCGAAGACCGCGAAGCGGAGACCGGTGAGGTCGGGGTTCACGCTCTCGAGTTCGTCGGCGAAGGGCTCGGCGCCAGTCGGCAGCTCGCCTTCGCCGTACGTCGAGCACACGATGACGAGGAAGTCCTCGGGGTCGAGGTCCTCGACCGCGTATTCGCTCATGTCGTAGATCGACGGATCGTGGTCGGCGGCCAGCGTGTCGGCGATGGCGTCGGCGACGAGCTCACCGTTCCCGGTTTCGGTTCCGTAGAGGATGACGACCGACATGTGAACTCCTCTCGACGTCGGCGTTTTCGCTAAGCGAGGGTAGCCTAACCCGCCCGTCGGGGCGAAATCCCAGTTGAGGGGGGTTGGAAGAAATACTTGGATGTCCTACTATGTGGTGACACCGGCCATACCCCCAACGAAGTCGAAGGTGATCTCCGTGTCCGCTCCTGCTGTCCCCTCGATCCCGCACTACCTGAACGGCAAGCGCGTCACCGCCGAGGGCGGCCGCTTTGCTGACGTCTTCAATCCGAGCACCGGCGCCGTGCAGTCTCAGGTTCCGCTGGCGTCGACCGACGAAGTCGCCGCCGCGATCGCGACCGCATCGGCCGCGCAGAAGGAGTGGGCCGCCTGGAACCCGCAGCGGCGCGCCCGCGTCCTCATGCGGTTCGTCGACCTGGTCAACAAGAACGCCGATGAACTCGCGACCACGCTGTCGCTCGAGCACGGCAAGACCCACGCCGATGCGCTCGGCGACATCCAGCGCGGCGTCGAGGTGATCGAGTTCGCGATCGGCATCCCGCACCTCATCAAGGGTGAGTTCACCGCGGGTGCCGGCGGCGGCATCGACGTGCACTCCATCCGTCAGCCGCTCGGTGTCGTCGCGGGCATCACCCCGTTCAACTTCCCGGCGATGATCCCGCTGTGGAAGGCCGGACCGGCGCTCGCGTGCGGCAACGCCTTCATCCTCAAGCCCAGCGAGCGCGATCCGTCCGTGCCGGTGCGTCTTGCCGAGCTGTTCACCGAGGCGGGCCTGCCCGACGGTGTGTTCCAGGTCGTCCACGGCGACAAGGAAGCGGTCGACGCGCTGCTGACCCACCCGGACGTCAAGGCCCTCGGCTTCGTCGGCAGCTCCGACATCGCGCAGTACATCTACTCGACCGCGGCCGCCCACGGGAAGCGCTCACAGTGCTTCGGTGGCGCCAAGAACCACGCGATCATCATGCCCGACGCCAACCTCGACCAGGTCGTCGACGCGCTGATCGGTGCGGGCTACGGCAGCGCCGGTGAGCGCTGCATGGCGATCAGCGTCGCGGTCCCGGTCGGCGAGCAGACCGCAGACCGGCTGCGCGCCAAGCTGATCGACCGGGTCAACGCACTGCGCGTCGGTCACAGCCTGGACCCCAAGGCCGACTACGGCCCCCTGGTCACCGCCGCCGCTCTCGAGCGGGTCCGCGGGTTCATCGACAAGGGTGCCGAGGAGGGTGCCGAGGTCGTCATCGACGGACGTGAGCGCGCCAACAACGAGCAGACCTTCGGCGACGAGGACATCTCGAAGGGCTTCTTCATCGGCCCGACCCTGTTCGACCACGTCACCAAGGACATGACCATCTACACCGAGGAGATCTTCGGACCGGTCCTGTCGATCGTGCGCGCCGGCGACTACGAGGAGGCCCTCGCCCTGGCGTCGGATCATCAGTACGGCAACGGCGTCGCGATCTTCACCCAGGACGGCGACGCCGCCCGCGACTTCACCGCTCGGGTCGACGTCGGCATGGTCGGCGTGAACGTGCCGATCCCGGTGCCGGTGGCGTACTACACGTTCGGCGGATGGAAGCGTTCCGGCTTCGGCGACCTCAATCAGCACGGCCCGGCGTCGATCCAGTTCTACACCAAGACCAAGACGGTCACGACGCGGTGGCCCTCGGGCATCAAGGACGGCGCCGAGTTCGTCATCCCGACGATGGACTGATCGGCGTTGACGACTTTCGCCGACGCCGCACTCGCCCGGCTCGACGGTGACGAACGTGTCATCGTCGAGACCGCGGCGGGTTTCGCGGCCAAGAAACTGGCGCCGTTCGCGCTCGAATGGGATGCCACGAACCACTTCCCGGTCGACGAGTTGCGTGAGGCCTCGGAACTCGGGATGGGTGCCATCTACTGTGCCGAGGATTCCGGCGGCAGCGGTCTGCGACGCCTCGACGGGGTGCGCATCTTCGAGCAACTGGCGTACGCCGATCCGGCCGTCGCGTCGTTCCTGTCCATCCACAACATGTGCACGTGGATGGTCGACGAGTACGGCACCGACGAACAACGTTCGACGTGGGTGCCGCGCCTGGCGACGATGGAGACGGTGGCGAGCTACTGCCTGACCGAGCCGGGTGCCGGCTCCGACGCGGCGGCGCTCGCCACGCGTGCCGAGCGGTCCGGCGACGAGTACGTGCTCACCGGGGTCAAACAGTTCATCTCCGGGGCCGGGTCGTCGGACCTCTACGTCATCATGGCGCGCACCGGTGACGCCGGCCCCAAGGGCATCTCCACGTTCTTGGTCGAGAAGGATTCGCCCGGACTGAGTTTCGGTGCGCAGGAGCACAAGATGGGCTGGCATGCGCAGCCCACCGCCCAGGTCATCCTCGACGAGGTGCGGGTGCCCGCGGGCAACCTCCTCGGCGGCACCGAGGGCATCGGGTTCGGCATCGCCATGAACGGTCTGAACGGCGGCCGCATCAACATCGCGGCGTCGTCGCTCGGTGGGGCGCAAGCCGCCTTCGACAAGGCGGCGGCCTATGTCGCGAGTCGCCGCGCGTTCGGCAACGCGCTCATCGACGAGCCGACCATCCGGTTCACCCTCGCCGACATGGCCACCTCGCTGCAGGCGTCCCGGCTCATGTTGTGGCAGGCGGCGACGGCGCTCGACGATGGCGCGTCCGACAAGGTCGAACAGTGCGCAATGGCGAAGCGTTTCGTCACCGACACCTGCTACGAGGTCGCCGACCAGGCGCTACAGCTGCACGGCGGATACGGGTATCTCACCGAGTACGGAATCGAGAAAATCGTCCGCGACCTCCGTGTGCACCGCATCCTGGAGGGGACCAACGAGATCATGCGGGTCGTGCTCGGCCGTTCGATCGCGACCCGCTACCGGTCCCTCGCCCCCTGAGGTGCGAGGAGCGTTAGCGACGAGCCTCGAAGGGCTGACACTTCGCTTTAGACAACCACTTTCGTAGGAAGCAGAGACAATGACGACGATCGCCTTCCTCGGCCTCGGCAACATGGGTGGCCCGATGGCCGCCAATCTGGTGAAAGCCGGTCACACCGTCCGCGGTTTCGATCCGGTACCCGAGGCGGTGAAGACCGCGCAGGACAACGGCATCGAGACCTTCCCGGCCGCCATCGAGGCCGTGTCCGCCGCCGAGGTCGTGGTGACGATGCTGCCCAATGGCGGCATCGTGAAGAAGCTGTATGACGAGATCCTGCCGGCAACTCCGACCGGAGCCCTGTTCATCGACTCGTCGACGATCTCGGTCGACGACGCGCGGGACATCCACCAGCGCGCCACCGAGCACGGCTTCGCACAGGTCGACGCCCCGGTCTCGGGTGGGGTGAAGGGTGCCGTCGCCGGCACCCTGGCGTTCATGGTCGGCGGCGAGGACGAGGCCTTCGCCGCAGCGCGCACCACCCTGGATCCGATGGCGGGCAAGATCATCCACTGCGGTGCCGCGGGTGCGGGACAGGCCGCCAAGGTGTGCAACAACATGGTGCTCGCCGTCCAGCAGATCGCGGTGGGGGAGGCCTTCGTGCTCGCCCAGAAGCTGGGCCTCGACGACCAGGCGCTCTACGACGTGATCACCGGCGCCACCGGCAACTGCTGGGCCGTCGAGACCAACTGCCCCGTTCCCGGGCCGGTCCCGACCTCGCCGGCGAACAACGACTTCAAGCCGGGCTTCGCGACCGCCCTGATGAACAAGGACCTCGGTCTTGCGATGGACGCCGTCGCCAGCACCGGCGCCCGTGCGCCGCTGGGTACCCACGCCGCACAGCTCTACCGCGGCTTCGCCGAACAGCACGCGGACCTCGACTTCAGCGCGATCATCACCTCGCTGCACTAGGTCGTTCGCCGACCTCACGAGATCCGTATGACGTTGTGCCCGGTTTCCGGGCACAACGTCATACGCGTTTCAGGCGGCCGCTCGTCGGAGCACGGCCCTGACGTCCGCGGCGACCTGGGCGGGCCGGTCGACGAGGTCGGTCCACGTGAAGTTGAGGACAGTCCATCCGTTGGCGGTGAGCAGGTTGCGCTTAGTGCGGTCGCGCTGGAAGGCCGCGGCGTCACGGTGGAAGGAGAAGCCGTCGATTTCGACTGCGACCTTCCTGTCGGGAAAGGCGAAATCGATGACGTAGCCGTAGGCGGGCATGTTCGGCATCCAGCCGGAGATCCCAGCGGCGGTCAGCAGTTCGGTGGTGAGTCGTTCGGCTTCCGATCGTGCTCCGTCGCCGAGGAGTTTCAGATAGGCAGCGACGCGCGGTGCTCCGTGCCGGTTGGGGTAGCGGTCGTGGGCGGCGCGGAGAGCGTCGAGGGTGACGCGGGTGCTGAGTAGTGCTGAATCGAGGATGCTGATCCCGAGGTCGAGGGAGGCGTCGAGGACGGTCAGCGCGGCGCTCGTTGTTCGGAGACCTTGATGCTCGGTGATGTCGTCGTCGTGTAGTCGCCGGAACCTGACCACCGCGGTCGCGGACGAGCGTCGGGCGCTGCCGCGGGTCGGGGTGTAGACGAGGTGTTTTCGGGGTTCGGTGTCGTGCAGTCCGAGCCACCAGGCGGCCGCTGGTCCGCCGAGTACCGCCATGTTGTGCACCGACAGGACCGCGATGCGGGCCTGAGCCCGGGCTGTGCGGTGGTGCCCGGCGACGAGGTACACCCCGCGTGCTACCGCTTTCCACTCGCCGGCAGCGACTTTGCGTTGGATCGTCGACGAGCTCGCACCGCAATCACGCGCTTCGCGGGTGGAGAACACGCCGTCTCGGCGGGCGGTCAGTTCGGCGAGGTCCATGGGGTTTCGACGCAGACGATCACCGCGCGGTTCCAACGCCGAGCAGCTGAGCGAATCCGTATGACGTCGAACCCGGATTCCGGGCACGACGTCATACGGATTCCGCGCGCCGTTTCAGAAGTCCCCGTTGTGCTTGCGAAGTGACTGGATGGCGCCGACGAGGCCGGTCATCTCGTCGTCGGACATGCCGACGTTGCCGAACACCTCGCGGTTGAGGGTCTCCGTGGCGTCGCCCACCGTCTTGCGGCCGAGGTCGGTGATCTCGACGAGCGTGGTACGTCCATCGGTGGGGTGCGGGACGCGGCGGACGAGCCCGCCCTCCTCGAGGCGACGGATCGCGTGGGTCACGCTGGTCACGTGGACCTGGAGCCGGTCACTGGCCTTGGTGATCGGCAAGGACCCCTGACGCGAGAACGCCAGCAGCCGGAGCAGTTCGAAGCGGGAGAAGCTGAGATCGAACGGACGCAGGGCGGCCTCGACACGGGCGAGCAGGATCTGATGGGCGCGCATCACCGACGTCACCGCGACCATGCCGTCGGCGACCTCGCCCCACCCCGCCTGGGTCCAGTTCTCCCGTGCTTCGGCGATGGGGTCGAAATCCATGCTGCGCCCTGCCATACCGACACCCTAGTGGTCCTCCGGCCCCGCCGCGGTCAGGCGCGAGCAGGACGCCATCCGTCGATGACCGCCGTCGCCGCAGCCACCGGGTCGGCACCGTCCGGGTAGTTGCCCGACAGCAGGAGCATGGCCATGCCGTGCACCTGGGCCCACAACGAGGCGACGACGGTGTCGGTGTCGGCGTCGCGGAAGACGCCCGCGGTGATCGCGGCCTGTACTCCCTCGCGCAGCGGGGTGATCGCCCGCGTCGCAGCGGCGCGGGTCTCCTCGGTGCGTGCGACACCCACCAGCGCATCCCCGAACATCAGCTCGTAGAGCCGGGGATTCTCCAGCGCCCACCCGACGTATGCGACACCGAGTTCGGCGAGCGCGGTCGGGTCGGTTGCTGCCGCCGCGGCGGAGCGCTGTGCGTCCGCGAACGCGTCGAAGGCGCGCACCAGGATCGCGCGCGCGAGGCCTTCCTTGTTGCCGAACAGCGAGTAGACGGCGGTGGTGGAGGTGTCGGCGGCGCGAGCGACCTCCCGCACCGACAGCGCACCGATGCCGTCGGCGGCCACCATGCGAACCGCCTCGTCGAGGAGCCGGACACGGACGTCTTCGGTGTGGGATCGGGGTCTTGCCATGTCCGCAATCGTTTCATAACATCGTTTCGTAACAACGTTACGAAATGTCCTGGAGGTCTCATGTCCGCTCGCCGAGCCGCCCGCACGACCAACGACACCCCGCCGCCGGGCACGACGCTGTTCTTGATCGGGATGCGGGTGACGCGACCCTGGCGGGTACGCGCCTGGTTGCCGGTGCTGACGTCGATGTCCCGGATGCTGATCCACCTCCGTCGCCGACCGGATGCGGGCATGCTCGACGCGCGCCTCTATCTGGGCGGTTCGCCGATGGTGTTGTCGTACTGGCGCAGCGCCGACGATCTCCGACGGTTCGCGTCCGACCCCGACGCCCCGCATCTGTCCATGTGGCGGTGGTTCAATCGCGAGCTCGCCGACACCGACTCGGTCGGGATCTGGCACGAGACCTACGTCATCGGCGAACACGAGACCATCTCGAGCGGGATGCCCCCGCAGGGCCTGGCCCGGGCGGTCGGGTGGCACCCCGTGGGGCCGGGGACCGCAACCGCCTCGGCTCGGTTGACGCGCAACCGGCCGGCCCCGCAACGTGGCTGACCCAGGGCAGCTGCGTTCGCTTTTTGTCGTTCATCAGTCGTGTCGTCTCAGCGAATGACGTCGACGATCATCTGGTTCCGAGTCGTCGACATCGGCGCCGCATTTCCGATGAGTCCGGTCCGGCGCCAAACGCTGAACATGGATAAACGATTCGTTAGCAATGACACCTAAACAAGCTCCGTCTGTTCTGGGCGATTTGCGTGAGACGGGCGTGATGGACCGATTGATCGGTCGCCCGAAAAAACAACTGCTCCTTGTGGTTTGACAGACTCCGAGTGAAGAATGAATCCACATTCGCTTGTCGAATGAGTTGATCTGAAAATCAGAGACACGGGCGAAAATCCACGCCTTTCGGAAAACTCATCCGAATGGACTATCGAATTTCTCCGTGACCATTCTGAGACGTTTTATCGCTGGTCTTTACTTCGCCTTTACTGACGTTTTACCTTTGCCGAAAAGGGATGTCGGCGAATGTTAATCGGGAGTATGGTCCGATTTGTCGACGGGGCGACAGCTCTCCAGGGGGGGCTTATCTGGCTTGATCTCGCGCGGGTTGTGAATTGTCCATCCCGTGGTCTGCGGGGGTGCCCGGGTGGTCCTGATACCCGGACGAGTGCGATCGATACGAACGCATGGAGGCCACGTGACCATCTCAGACAAGGATCTCGTCACCCCGTCCGCGCACTCCTCGTCGACCCGGATGCCGGCCGGTGACCATCCCACGGAGACGACCGGGGCCGCCACGTCGGCGAGACCGGATCCCGGTGTGGACTCACTTCCGTTGTCCGCCGCGCAGCGCGGCATCTGGTTCGCCCAGCATGTGGCCGGTGACCTGCCGATCTCGGTGGCACAGTACGTCGACATCGACGGCGAACTGGACACCGAGTTGCTGACGGAGGTCTGCCTGATCACCGGGCGGGAGTTCGGCTCGGGGCACCTGCGCCTGGTCGTCGTCGATGGCGAACCGCGGCAATACGTCGCTTCCCAGAGCGCTCCGGTGAGCACCGTGGATCTGCGCGGCGAGGCCGATCCGACCGCGACAGCGCACCGGCTGATGCTGCTCGACTACACGAGACCGCTCGACCTGCTCACCGACGACCTGATGACGAGCATCGTCTACCGCGTCGGGGACGCGCACTACATGTGGTACCTGCGGGCGCACCACATCGCGCTCGACGGATTCGCCGCGGTGACGATGGTCCGGCGGATCACCGAGCTGTACAACGCGGCCGTTCGCGGCGATCCCGCGCCGCCGTCGAAGGCGAGCGACATCGCCGACATCATCGCCCAGGACGCGTCCTACCCCGGGTCGACTCGTCACGACAACGACCGCAGGTACTGGAGCGACCATCTCGACGGCGCCCCGCCGGTCGTGACCCTGGCCGGCCGGCACGGCAAGCCGACGCTGCACCCGATCCTCGTGAGCGCGCCGATTCCCGCGGAGACGGCCGCGCTGCTCGATGCGGCCGCGCAGGAGGGAGGTGGCGTGACCCCGGTGGTCGTCGCGGCGTTCGCCGCGTACCTCGCGCGGATGACCGGCAGTGCCGAAGTCCTTCTCAGCCTTCCGGTCTCGGGTCGCCACTCCGCCGTGCTGCGCCGGTCGGGCGGCATGGTGGCCAACGTCGTGCCGCTGCGTGTGCCGGTCGCCGGCCGCACGCTCGGCGACGTGGTGACCTCCGTGCAGGGGGAGTTGCTGAGTGCTCTGCGGCGGCAGCGGTACCGGCAGGAGGACATCTTCGCCGACATGGGGATGGCCCGAGACGAGTCGGCGTCCTTCGGGCCGGCGGTGAACCTCATGATGGTCGACAGCGAGGTGGTGCTGGGTGAGGTCACCGGGCGGTTGCACGTGTTGACCTCGGGTCCGACGTCCGATCTGTTCGTCAACATCTACCCGGGCGCGGGAAAGAGCAGCACGCACATCGACTTCCAGGGCAACCCGAACATCTACACCCCGGACGAGCTCACCGGGCACCACCGTCGCTTCCTGATGTTCCTGCACGCATTCCTCGGCGGGGCGTCCGACGATCGCGTGGGACAGCTCTCGTTGCTCGACGAGCATGAGCGGGCGACATTGCTCCCCGTGCGGGGCGCGCGTTGCGCCCCGCCGCGGGTACTCGCCGACATTCTCGCCGAAACGGTTGCGCGACAGGGAGAATCTACCGCGGTGTGCGCGTCCGGGCGTTCGATGACGTATCGCGAACTCGACGCCGCCTCGTCGCGCCTCGCGCGGCGCCTGCTCGCCGCGGGCTGCGCGCCGGAGGAGTCGGTTGCCATCCTGCTGCGACGGTCCCTGGGCACCGTCGTGGCCGTCTGGGCGGTGGCGAAGACCGGTGCCGCGATCGTGCAGGTGGATCCGGAATACCCGCGAAAGCGCATCGAGCACATCTTCGCCGACAGCGGTGCCCGTGCGGCGATCACCGTCGACGAGTTCGCCGAGCGGGTGCCCCCGTCGGCTGTCCGGATCGACCTCGGCGACCTCTCGCCCGACGGGAACACCGACGGCGCCTCGGGCGGCGGCTTCGACGACTCGCCGGCTCCGTCGCGGGCCCGGCTCGAGAACGTCGCGTACATGACCTACACGTCCGGTTCGACCGGCGTGCCGAAGGGCGTGCAGGTCACCCACTCCGGGTTGGCGAGTCTCATCGCCGATCGCACCCGCGCCTATGGCCTCGCGCCGGCGTCCCGGGTCTCCTACGCGCTCTCCCCGAGCTTCGATGCGTCGATGGAACAGCTGCTGACCTGCTTCGCAACCGGATCCGCCCTGGTGATTGTGCCTCCGGAGGTGATCGGCGGCGAGCGGCTCACCCAGTTGCTCGCCGAGGAGGAGGTCACCCACCTGACCCTCACGCCCGCGATGCTGGCGACCATCGAGCCGGAATCGCTGACCCGGATGCAGACCGTCGTCGTCGGCGGCGACCGATGCGCACCGCACGTGGTCGAACGGTGGACCCGGTCGGCGACGATGATCAACGAGTACGGGCCGACCGAGTCGACGATCACGGCGGCGAGTGCGGTGGTCGAGCCCGATGCAGACGTCACGGTGGGCGGCCCCATCCGCGGTACGTCGGTGATGGTCCTCGACCACGCACTGCAACCGGTGCCGATGGGAACCGCAGGCGAGCTGTACCTCGCCGGCCCGGGGCTGGCTCGCGGCTACGCGCGCCTGCCCGGTCAGACCGCGGCACGTTTCGTGGCCCACCCGCACGGCGCGCCGGGCGAACGGATGTACCGGACCGGCGATCTCGCCCGCTGGGTCGGGGCGGGGACCGCGCCGTCGCTGGAGCTGTTGGGCCGCACCGACTTCCAGCTGAAGATCCGTGGGTACCGGATCGAGCCCGGTGAGATCGACGCCGCTCTCACCGGGCACGCCCAGGTGGACCAGTCCGTCACCGTGCCCGCGCTCAACCTCGCCGGCGCGACCGTCCTGGCGTCGTACGTGGTGCCGGCGACGGGACAGCGGGTCGAACCGGCGGAGCTGGAGCGATTCGCACGCGAGTGCCTGCCGCCGCATCTGGTCCCGTCCGTCATCACGATCCTCGACGCCCTGCCGCTGAATGCGTTCGGCAAGGTCGACCGACGAGCCCTGCCCGCGCCCGTGTTCGCATCCGCGCGATCGGGGGGGCCGCCGTCGACTCCCCGGGAATACCGACTGGCGCAACTCTTCTCCGAGGTACTCGGGGTCGTCGAGGTGGGTGCCGACGACAGCTTCTTCGTCCTCGGCGGCGACAGCATCCTGTCCATCCAGCTCGTGGCGCGGGCGAAGGCGAGCGGGCTCGCGTTCACGACCCAGGATGTGTTCGAGCACAAGACCGTCGCCGCGCTGGCCGCGATGGCTTCCGATGTCTCCGACGACGACGGACTGCGCGAGTTGCCCGGCGGCGCCGTCGGCTCCATCCCGCTGTCGCCGATCATGCACGCGATGCTCGAACGCGGTCCCGTCGACCGGTTCGGACAGGCCGCGCTGGTCGAGCTCCCGGATGCCGCCGGGCGCGACGAACTGGTGCGCACACTGCGCGCGGTGCTCGACCGGCACGACATCCTCCGGGCCACGCTGGTCGACGATCTCGCCGACCAACCCCACGTGGTGGTCCGCCCACCCGGTGCGGTCGACGCCGACGAGGCGCTCGAGCACGTGTGGCTCGACCGACGGGACGGCGACGAGATCGACCGCCACCTCCAGGCCGCGGCCGATCGACTCGACCCACGCGCCGGCGTCCTGGTGCGGTTCGTGTGGATGCAGCACCCCGACCGCACCGCGCCCGACCTGATGTGGCTGGTCATCCATCATCTGGCCGTCGACGGGGTCTCCTGGCGCATCCTTCTCGCCGACCTCGTCACCGCCTGGCACCAGATCCGCAGGGGCGCGGTGCCGGGCCTCGGCCTGCCGACGACGTCGGTCCGCCGTTGGGTCCACGGCCTCGTCGAGCAGGCACCCGTGCGCGCCGCGGCCGAACTGGACCGATGGACGGAGATCCTCGAGCCCGGCGACCGGTTGCTCGGACGCCGCGCGCTCGACCCGGATCGAGACATGGTCGCCACCGCCGGACGCATCCGGATGCGGATTCCGGCGGATGTGACCGAGGCGGCGCTCACCACCATCCCCGCGCGGTTCCACGGCGGTGCCAACGATTCGTTGCTGGCCGCGCTGGCCCTGGCGCTCGCGCACTGGCGACGTCGGCGCGGGCAGGCCGACGGCAGTGAGTTGATCGCCCTCGAAGGCCACGGTCGCGAGGAGGCCGCGGTACCCGGCGCGGACCTCACCTCGACGGTGGGCTGGTTCACCTCTCGGTTCCCGGTCCGGCTCGAATTGCACGGCGTCGACGTCGAGGACGCCCTCACCGGTGGTCCGTCGGCCGGACTGGCGATCAAGCAGATCAAGGAACAGCTGCGGGCGGCCCCCGACCACGGGATCGGCTACGGCATGATCCGATATCTCGACCCGGCCGGCCGCGACGAACTGGGCGACCGGCCCGAACCCCAGATCAGCCTCAACTACCTGGGCCGGATGGGGACCGGCGAGCACACCGGTCCGTGGATGCCGGCGCGCGATTTCGACGCGTTGGTCGGGACCGGGCACCCGTGGATGGCGTTGCCCGCCGTCATCGACATCAATGCGATCGCCGAACCGGGTTCGGCCGGCGTCGAACTCGACGTCGGCTGGGAGTACGCCGCGCTGGTGCTCGACCGGGTCGACGTCGAGGAGCTGGCCGGCCTGTGGGTGCAGGCCCTGAAGGGTCTCGCCCAGCACGTCCGGTCCGGGACGGCCGGCGGCCACACGCCGTCGGACTTCCCGCTGGTCTCGACCACCCAGGCCGACATCGATCACTGGACCGCCGCCCATCCGTCGATGGTCGACGTGTGGCCGCTGACCGCGCTGCAGTCCGGACTGCTGTTCCACGCGACCTACGACGCCGCCGCCGTCGACGGGTACACGGTGCAGGCCGAACTGCGACTCGGCGGGCGGCTCGAACCGGACCGGATGCGTCGGGCGGCGCAGGCGCTGATCGCCCGGCACGACAGTCTCCGCGTTGCATTCGTCGAGACCGGCGCCGGGCCGCGGCAGATCCTGCTCGACGACGTGACCGTCGACTGGTCGGACTCCGACCTCACCGGGATCGCCGACGCCGACGACCGGGACCGTGCACTGCGTCGTCTCATCGCCGGGTCGGCGGCCCCCTTCGACCTGGCTCGGCCGCCGCTGGTCCGTTTCCACCTCATCCGGTTGACACGCGACACCGAGAACCCGGGTGGCGACGAGTTCCTGCTGTCGATCACCAACCACCACATCGTCCTCGACGGGTGGTCGATGCCCGTCGTCATCTCCGAACTGCTGCAGTTGTACCTGGCCGACGATGACGCCGACGGCGCTGCCGGACTTCCCGCACCCCGGACGTTCCGGGACTACCTGCAGTGGCTGCATACCCGCGACCACGACGCGACGGCACGTGCGTGGCAGGAGACCCTCGCCGGCATCGAGAGTCCGACGCGACTCACCGGCGCCGCGGAGCGCGACGCGACGGCCGAGGTCGACGAGACCGCGCTCGATCTCGACATCGCGACGACGGAGGCGATCGCGGGTCTCGGGCGCGCCCACGGGGTGACCGCGAACACCTCGATCCAGGTGGCGTGGGCGATGCTGCTCTCGATCATGACGGGCCGATCCGACGTGGTCTTCGGCAACACGGTGTCCGACCGTCCCGCCTCCATCCCGGGCATCGAGCAGATGATCGGGCTGTTCATCAACACCCTCCCGGTGCGGATCCGGCTCGACCCGGACGAGCGGGTGATCGACCTGCTCACGAGAGCGCAGTCCGAGCAGGCGGCGATGCTCGGCCACCGCGACATCGGCCTCGCCGAACTCCAGCGGGTGACCGGGGTGGCCGACATGTTCGACACCGCCACGGTGCTGGAGTCGTACCCGGTCGACCCGGACGAGATCAACAGCATGCTCGGCGACGCGGGACTGCGGTGGAACGGCCTGGCCGCCCACGACGCGACCCCGTACCCGGTCAGCCTCCAGGTCACGCCGCCCCGGCCCGGACGGGCCGACCAACCGGCCGCCGATCGGCCCGGCACCTACGAACTGGTGGTGAAGTACGCCGTCGACCGCCTCGACCGGGAGTCCGCCGAGGTACTGCTCGAGCGGTTCGTGCTGCTGCTGCGCCAGATCGCCGCCGAACCGGGCCGCAAGGTCGCCACGCTGGCACCCTGTTGGGACACCGAACGATCCGCCCTCTGTCCGATCGAGGGTCCGCCCGCCGTGTCGCCCCGCCTACTCCGGGACATCCTCGCCGACACCGCGCGACGACACCCCGAGGCACCGGCGGTGCGCGCCGACGGCGTCACGATGACATATCGCGAACTCGTGCGCCGCAGCAACCGGCTCGCCGACGAGCTCGCCGCCCGCGGCGCCGGACCGGAGACCTCGGTGGCCCTGGCGATCCCGCGGTCGGCCGCGCTCATCGTGGCGATCTGGGCGGTCGCCCGGACCGGAGCGGCCTTCGTCGCCGTCGACCCGGGCAATCCGGCCTACCGCATCGCCGAACTGCTCGCCGACGCGCGGTCCACGATCGGGGTGACAGTCGACGCCGTCGTCCCGAATCTCCCGGACAGCGTCGAGTGGCTGACCCTCACCGGACCCGGCTCGCTCCCGCTCGGTACCGACGACTCGACACCGCTCGGTACCGGGGACCCGCTCCCGCTCCGGCCGGACAACGCGGCCTATCTGATCTTCACGTCCGGCTCCACCGGCCGGCCGAAGGCCGTCCACGTCACCCATCGCGGCCTCGCCGACCTGGTGGTCGAGTACGCGGAATCCTTCGCGGTGGAACCGAATTCGACGGTCCTGCAGGTCGCGTCCCCCGGCTTCGACGCCTGCGTGTCGGAGGTGTTGGTCGCGCACAGCGCCGGCGCCTGCCTGGCCGTCGCGCCGCCGGAGATCTACGGCGGTGCCGACCTCGAGGACCTGCTGCGGACCGAGCGGGTGTCCCACGCCATCATCACGCCGACGGTGCTCAACACGATGGACCCGTCGCGTCTGCCGGAGCTGCGGATCGTCGCGGTGGTCGGCGAGGCGACGGGCGCGGACATCGTCACCCGGTGGTCGCCGGGTCGTCGGCTGATGAACCACTACGGACCCACGGAGACCACGATCTGGGCGACCGGCGCCGACGATCTCCGGCCCGGGGAGCCGGTGACGATCGGGGAACCGATCCGGGGAGTCTCGGCGTTCGTGCTCGACACCTGGTTGCGGCCGGTGCCGGTCGGAGTGGTCGGCGAACTCTACCTCGGTGGTCCCGGTCTGGCGCGTGGCTACTTCGACCGCGCAGGCGTCACCGCGACGAGGTTCGTGGCCGATCCCGTACGCTCCGCCGGCGAACGCCTCTACCGCACCGGCGATGCCGTGCGCTGGATTCGCACGGACGGCGCCCTGCGGCTGGATTATCTGGGGCGCAACGACCAGCAGGTGAAGGTCCACGGCCTGCGCATCGAGACCGGGGACATCGATGCCCATCTCGCGCGGATCGCCGGCGTCGCGCAGGCGGCGACCGTGCTCCAGCGCGGACCGGCGGGTCGTCCGGTCATCGTGTCCTACGTCGTGGGGACGCCGGACGAGCCGATGGACGTGCATGCGCTGCACGACGACCTCGCGAACACCCTGCCGCATTACATGGTTCCCGCAGCGATCGTCGAGCTGGAGTCGATGCCGGTCACCCGGTCGGGGAAGGTCGACACGAAGGCGCTGCGGCAGTGTGAGTTCCGTGCCGAGAGCGGGGGCGGCCGCCCGCCGGAGACACCGGCCGAGCGCGTCATCGCCGCGCTGTTCGCCGAGGTACTGGAGCTCGACGACGTCACCGCCGACGACAACTTCTTCACGCTCGGGGGCGACAGCATCGTCTCGATGCAACTGGTCGCGGCGGCGAAGGCCGCCGGACTATCGCTCACTCCCCGGGCGGTCTTCGAGGCGAAGACCGTCGCCGCGCTCGCCGAGATCGCTACCACCGCCTCCGCGACCGGCGACCCGGCCACCGGTTCGGCCGTCGAACAGGCTGTCACCGAGCAGGATTCGCCGCTCGTCGATCTTTCCGACGCCGATCTCGACCGGCTGCGCAACGACTACCCACGGCTGTCGGACGTCTGGCCGTTGTCGCCGACGCAATCGGGTATCCACTTCCATTCGACCCTCGATCCCGATGCGGTGGACACCTACACCGTGCAGTCGACGATCGCCCTCTCCGGTCCGGTCGACGCCGGCCTGCTGCGCCGCGCCGCGCAGGCGCTCGTGGACCGCCACGACGTCTTGCGGACGGCCTTCGTCGAGACGTCGCGCGGCCCGCGGCAGGTCGTCGTCGACGGCGTCGAGGTGCGCTTCCGGACAGTCGATCTCACCGTTGCCGCGGACCGCGGGGCCGCCCGGCGGGTCGCCGCCGACGACGCCGCCGCCGGTTTCGACCTGACCGAACCCTCGCTGATCCGATTCACCCTCGTGCGGCTCGACAGCGACCACTTCGCCCTGCACGTCACCAACCATCACGTGATCCTCGACGGCTGGTCGATGCCCCTGCTGCTCGGCGAACTGCTCCACTATTACGGCGACCCGGGGCAGATCGGCGCATGCCGGCCGGCAGCCTCGTACCGGGACTACCTCGCGTGGCTCGGCGAACAGGATCAGGACGCCTCGACGGCCGCATGGGCGCAGGCCTACGCCGACGTCGACGGACCCACCCGCGTGACCCGACTCGGCGCCGCGACCACCGTGTTCGACGCCGGTGAGGTCATCGCCGAGCTGCCCGGGCAGGAGTATGCGCGTCTGCGGTCGGCCGCCGCGGAGTCCGCGGTGACGGTAGGGACCGCGTTGTCCGCGGCGTGGGCCCTCGTCCTGCGAACCCTCACCGGCGACACCGATGTGGTCCTGGGCTCCGCGGTCGCCGGACGGCCACCGGAGCTGCCCGGCGTCGACCGGGCGCTGGGGATGTTCCTCAGCACGGTACCGATCCGGGTCCGTCTCGAACCGTCGATGTCATTGCGCGAGTTGCTGGTTCATGTGCAGGACGCGAACGCGCTGGTCCTGGACCACCACTACGTCGGACTCCCGGCCATCCACCGCGCGGTGGGCCGGTCGGATCTGTTCGACACCGCACTGGCCTTCCAGTCGTTCCCGCTGCGCGAGGACGCACTGCAACACTTGGTCACCGCGGCGGGCTTGCACGTCGACAGCGTCACCGGGCTCGACGCCACGCCCTACCCGCTGAGCGTCGTCGTGGCGCCGAAGATCGACGGCGGCGAGGGGGAACCGGGACTCGGCATCACCGTGCGGTTCCATCGGGACGAGTTCGACGAGAGCCGCGCACGGGAGATCGTCGACCACTTCGTGGAATGTCTCGCCCGCATCGCCGATGAGCCGGGTTCGCGCCTCGGCGCACTCCGTCACATCGGGCACGAGGCAGGCGCCGGTCGGATCGACGCGAAGACGGAACCGGCCACCCTGCTCGACATCCTCACCGCCGCAGCCGGTCAGGCGCCCGATGCGATCGCGGTGACCTGCGGCGAGCGGTCGCTGTCGTACCGGCAGCTGGACGCCGAGTCCGATCGCCTGGCGCGACAGATCTCGCGGCAGGCGCGGTCCGGCGTCGTGGCATGCGCACTGCCGCGGTCCGTCGAGGCGGCGATCGCGATCTGGGCGGCGGCCAAGGCGGGAGTGCCGTTCCTGCCGCTGGATCCGAACCTGCCCGCCGAACGCATCGAGTTCGTGCTGGCCGACGCCGGCGCCGGGTTGGGGATCACCGTCGGCGCGCGCCGGGCCGCACTGCCCGACAGCATCGATTGGCTCCTCGTCGACGAACTGCGGACGGACGGCCCCCAGTCGAACGAAGGCGGCGGCTCCCCCCGCTCCCTGAGGAGCGAGCTTGCGAGCGTCTCGAAGGGTCGCTCCAGCAATCCGGTCAGCGACGTCGAACAAGGCGGCCCGATCCGGCTCGGGGACACCGCCTACCTGATCTACACGTCCGGTTCCACCGGCACGCCCAAGGGCGTCGTCGTCTCCCACCGCGGACTCGCGCCGGTGGTCGCGGCGCAGCGCGCGGTACTCGGCGTCGACCAGTCGTCGACTGTGTTGCAGGTGGCCTCACCGAGCTTCGACGCCTTCGTGTTCGAACTCCTGATGGCCCACGGCTCCGGGGGACGTCTCGTGGTCGCGCCACCCGATGTCTACGGCGGTCCCGAGCTCGCGAATCTGATTCGGCGCGAGAAGGTCTCGCATGCCGTCCTGACCCCGTCGGCACTGGCCACCGTCCCGGCCGACGGTCTCGACACGCTGCGCGTACTGGCGACCGCGGGTGAGCCGGTCGGGCCCGAGTTGGTCTCACGGTGGGCCGACGGCCGGAACATGATCAACCTGTACGGGCCGACCGAATCGACCATCTGGGCCACCGCCGGCACGCCGCTGCGGGCGGGTCATCCGATCACGATCGGGACGGCGGTGGGACCGGTCGGCACGATGGTGCTCGACACGTGGATGCGTCCGGTTCCGCAGGGCGTCGTCGGCGAGTTGTACCTCGTCGGCCCCGGCCTGGCCGACGGTTATGTCGGCCGGCCCGCGACGACGGCGGCGCGGTTCGTGGCCTGCCCCGCCGACGCGCCCGGAACCCGGATGTACCGGACGGGCGACCTCGTCCGGGTCTCCCGGTCCGGTGCACTGGAGTACGTGGGACGCAACGACTTCCAGGTGAAGGTGCGCGGCACCCGGGTAGAGGTGGGCGAGATCGACGCGCGCCTCGGATCACGCGCCGACGTCGCCTACGCCGTGACCGTCCCGCGTGGCGGGAACGGAACGCCGCACTGTCTGGTCTCCTACGTGACCGCCACCGCGGGGGCGTCGCTCTCCGGTGACGAACTACGTGCGTCGCTGGAGCGATCGCTGCCCGCGTACATGGTCCCGGCCGCGGTGGTCGTGCTGGACGAGATACCCCTCACGCCGACCGGCAAGCTGGATCGGAGTCGCCTGCCCGAACCGGTGATCGCCCCGCGTGGGTTCCGTGCACCGTCCGGCCCGGCCGAGTCCGCCGTGGCGCACGTCTTCCAGGACGTCCTCGGCGTGCCGCGCGTGGGCGCCGACGATGACTTCTTCGCCCTGGGTGGCGACTCGCTGACCGCCTCGGTGGTGACGGCGCGGCTGGGTGCGGAACTGGGAGTACGGGTTCCGCTGCGGTCGGTGTTCGACGCGCCCGGCGTCGCGGCACTGGCGGAGCTGGTCGGGTCGCTGGGCGACGACCGGCGCACCGCGTTGACGGCAGCCGTTCGCCCGGAGCGCATCCCGTTGTCGCTGGCGCAGCAGCGGATGTGGTTCCTCAATCGGATGGAGCCGGAGTCGCCGGCCTACAACATCCCGGTGGTCCTCGAACTCACGGGGCACCTGGACCTCGCGGCGCTCGGGCAGGCCCTCGACGACGTGGTCGGGCGGCACGAGGTGCTGCGGACGATCTACCCCGACACCGACGGCGAGCCGTGGCAACTCGTCCTCGACCACGCCCCGGTGCTCCTCGAGTCGATGCGGGCATCGGCCACCGAGGTCGAGGACGTCGTCGCCGTATTCGTACGCCGCGGCTTCGACGTGACCGCGTCGGTACCGATGCGTGTGGCCGTGGTCGCGATGGACCCGGACGGCGTGGACGATCCCGATGGCCCGGACAACCGCGACGCACACGACGACCGGGAGGGGACCGACGGGCGTTTCCTGCTCGTCCTCGTGGTCCATCACATCGCCGGTGACGGCCAGTCCATGGCGCCGCTCGCCCGCGATGTGATGACGTCGTACGCCGCCCGCATCGCCGGCGCGGAACCGACCTGGGAACCGCTCGCGGTCCACTACGCCGATTACGCGCTGTGGCAGCGAAACATGCTGGGGAGCGAAGGCGATCCGACCTCGTTGATGCACGCCCAACTGGATTTCTGGCGGTCGACCATGTCGGGTGGCCCGGACGTCCTCGATCTGCCCACCGACCGCCCGCGTCCGCCGGTGGCGACCCTGGCGGGCGGGCAGGTGCCGGTGGCGATCGACGCCCGCCTGCACGGGCAACTCCTGGCCCTCGCGCGGGCACATGGCGCGTCGTTGTTCATGGTCGTGCACGCCGCGCTCGCCGCGGTGCTCGGCCGGTTGAGCGGCGCCGACGACGTCGTGATCGGCACCCCGGTCGCCGGGCGCGGCGAACCGGGACTGGAACCGCTCGTCGGCATGTTCGTCAACACCCTCGCGCTCCGGACCGACCTCGACGCCGCGGAGTCGTTCGCCGGATTGCTCGGCCGCGTGCGCGAGGTCGACCTGGACGCCTTCGAGCACTCCGACGTCCCGTTCGAGCGGATCGTCTCCGAACTCAACCCGGATCGGTCCACCGCGCATCATCCGCTGTTCCAGGTCGCGCTGGCCTTCCAGAACCTGTCCGACGTCCATCTCGACCTGCCGGACCTGCGCGTCTCCCGCGCGCAGGCCGACACCGGCATCTGCCAGTTCGACCTCCAGGTGGTCCTCGCCGAGTCCTACACCGAAGACGGCACGGCACAGGGTCTCTCGGGAACCGTGATGTTCGCCCGCGACCTGTTCGATCCGGGGACGGTGGCCGGCATCGCCAGTCGGTTGCACCGTGTGCTCGACGCGATCGTCGACGACGCGACAACACCCGTCGGTGACATCGACTGGCTCGGTGGAGCCGAGCGCGCGGAACTGTTGGCGAAGGTGGTACCGGGTGCGGTCGCGGAGCCCGTGCTGCTGCCGGAGATCTTCGCGGCCGCCGTCGTGGCCGACCCGGACGGTGCGGCGGTGATCTGCGGCGACGTCGAGCTGTCCTACGGCGAGCTCGATCGCCGATCGAATCGGCTGGCGCGGTACCTCATCGACAATGGTGCGGCACCGGAGCGGCCCGTGGCGGTGGCCGTGGAGCGGTCGGCGGAATCGCTGGTCGCGTGGTGGGCCGTCGTGAAATCGGGTGCTCCCTATGTCCCGGTGGACCCGCATTACCCGGCCGCGCGGATCGACCAGATGGTGTCCGATTCGGCTGCGCCACTGGGGATCACGACACGTGGGTCCCGGCCGACGCTGTCCGGGACGCTCGACTGGGTCGTGCTCGACGACCCCGCCACCGCCGCCGAGGTTGCCGAACTGTCGTCGTCGCCGATCCGACAGACCGATCGGGTGTGCCCGGTCCGGCCCGCGAACACCGCCTGGGTGGTCTTCACCTCCGGCTCCACCGGCGTGCCGAAGGGCGTCGCCGTCACGCATGCCGGCGTCGCCGACTACCTCGCCACGCTGCACATCGACCGTGAGCCCGGAACCAGCCCGCGGGTACTGCATTTCGCCTCTCCCTCGTTCGACGCGTCGCTGCTGGAGATCCTGCTCGCCGTGAGCGCCGCGGCCACCGTCGTCGTGGCGCCCACCGGGATGCGGGGTGGTCGCGAGCTGGCCGACTTCCTCCGCGATCACCGCGTCTCCCATGCGTTCGTCACCCCGGCCGCGCTGGCCTCGGTGGACCCGGACGGGCTCGACGACCTGCGGGTCGTCATGTCGGGCGGTGACGAGGTACCGACCGACCTGGTGAGCCGGTGGGTGGGTGCCGATCCGGCTACTGGCCGGGAATTCCGGGTGCTGTACGGCCCCACCGAGACCACCATCGTCGCCACCGCCACTACTCCACTGCGGGTGGGAGAACGGTCGACGATCGGCACGGCGCTCGCCGGGATGCAGACGCTCGTGCTCGACACCCGTCTGCAGCCCGTGCCGGACGGGGTCGCGGGGGAGCTGTATCTGTCCGGACCCGCGCTCGCGCGCGGCTACCTGAACAGGTCCGGGGTGTCCGCGGCCCGGTTCGTCGCCCACCCCTTCGGCGATGCCGGGGAACGCGCATACCGTACGGGGGACATCGTGCGCCGCAACCACTCGGGCGACCTGGAGTTCATCGGACGCAACGACTTTCAGGTGAAGGTCCACGGCTTTCGGGTCGAGCTCGGGGAGATCGACGCCGCGCTGGCAGAACTCGCTCGGGTGGCCTACGCCGTCACCGTCCCGCGGCACGACTCCGGCATCGGTGTGCGCCTGGTGTCCTACGTGGTGCCCGCGCCGGGCGTCGCCCTCGTCGGTGAGAAACTTCGTGCCGAACTCGGTGAGGTGTTGCCGACGTACATGGTCCCGGCGGCGGTCGTGGTCCTTGACGAGATCCCCCTGACACCCAGTGGGAAGCTCGACCGGCGTGCCCTTCCCGCGCCGGTCGTCACCACCCGGAGTTTCCGTGCCCCGGCCACGCCGGTCGAGGAGATCGTCGCGGGGGTGTTCGCCGACATCCTGGCCGTCGATGCCGCGGTCGGCGCCGACGACGACTTCTTCGACCTCGGCGGCAACAGTCTCGCCGCAACGCGGGTGGTGGCGAGAATCGGTGCGGCGCTTGACACCACGATCCCGGTGTCGGTGATCTTCGAGGCGTCCACGGTGACGCGGCTGGCCGCCCGCGCCGAGTCGCACACGGACACCGGGCGCGTCGACCTGGTGGCACACGAACGCCCGGAGCGGATCCCGCTGTCCTATGCGCAGCAACGCATGTGGTTCCTCAACCGGATCGAACCCGAGTCGCCGGCGTACAGCATCCCGGTCGTGGTGCGGTTGTCCGGAAGTCTCGATGTCGACGTCCTCCGCCGGGCGATCGGTGACGTCGTCGCCCGCCACGAGATCCTGCGCACCGTCTACCCCTTCGTCGAAGGCGAACCGGCCCAGGTGATCCTGCCCGCTGACACCGTCCCGATGGAGGTCGTCCAGGTTGCGGAATCCGATGTCGATCAGGCGATCGCGGAGTTGATCGCGGCACCGTTCGACCTCACCGCCGGGGCGTCGACCCGGATCGTGCTCTTCGAGCTCGGCGGCGACGAGTGGGTGCTCGCCGTGATCCTGCATCACATCGGCGGTGACGGCTCCTCGTTGGGGCCCCTCGCGCGGGACATCATGACGGCCTACGTCGCGCGTCTGCAGGGCGAGGCGCCCGGATGGGTGCCGTTGCCGGTGCAGTACGCCGACTACGCGATCTGGCAGCGGGCGGTCCTGGGCTCCGAATCGGACCCGAACTCGTTGCTGCGCGCGCAGATCGACTACTGGGCCGAGCAACTGGCCGGCACACCGCCGCTGCTCGAACTGCCCACCGATCGGCCGCGCCCGGCCACCCAGTCCTACGCCGGGGAGTCCGTCGGCCTGACCGTCGACGCCGATCTGCACGCCGGGTTGCAACGGGTCGCCCGCGCCCACAACACGACACTGTTCATGGTCTTCCATGCCGCGCTGGCCGCCCTGCTCGCGCGACTCGCCGCGACCGACGACGTCGCCGTCGGGACCCCGTACGCCGGACGCGGGGAACGTGCTCTCGACGATCTGGTCGGGATGTTCGTCAACACGCTCGTCCTGCGCACCCGGGTGCGGAGCGGGATGTCGTTCGCCGAGTTGATCGACGACGTGCGCGCCACCGACCTCGCGGCGTTCGGTCACGCCGACGTCCCGTTCGAACGGCTCGTCACCGAACTCAACCCGGTCCGCTCCGACGCCCACAACCCGCTGTTCCAGGTGATGCTGGCGTTCCAGAACATCTCGAGCACCGACATCGAAATGCCCGATCTGTCGGTGCGGGCCGTCGAACCGGACACCGGACTCGCCCTGTTCGACCTGCAGGTGACGGTCGCCGATTCCTACGACGCGCACGGGGCGCCGGCCGGCATCACCGGTGGTGTCACCTTCGCGTCCGACCTCTTTGACGCGTCGACCGTGGAGCGGTTCGTCGAACGGTTGGTGGCGATGCTCGAGGCGATGACGATCGACGCCGACCGCGCTGTCCACGACGTGGACCTGCTCGATGACGCCGAACGGTCTGCCGCCCTCCAGGGTCCGAACGCGACGATGCATGAGGTGGACTCCGCCGAGACCCTCGTCTCGATGTTCGCCGCGGCCGCGGTCGCGTACGCCGAGGACACCGCGGTGATCTGCGGGACGGTCTCGCAGACCTACGCCGAGTTCTCCGGTCGGGTGAACCGGCTGGCCCGCTGGATGGTCGCACAGGGGGTGGGGCCGGACTCGCTGGTCGCGCTCCGTATGCGACGCTCGCTCGACCAGCTCACGGCGATGTACGCGGTGCACGCCGCCGGCGGTGGTTACGTGCCGATCGACCCGGACCATCCGGCCGAGCGGATCGACTACATGGTCGAGTGCGCCGAGCCGGTGCTGGTGCTGTCCGCGCTCGACTCTGTCGACCTCTCGGGGTTCGACGACTCGCCGCTGACCGACGATGACCGGATCACGCCGCTGACCCCGGACGCCCTCGCGTACGTGCTGTTCACCTCCGGCTCCACGGGTCGACCCAAAGGCGTTGCCGTGTCGCATCGTTCGGTGGTCAACCAGCTTCGCTGGATCAGCGCCGAGTATGGGCTGAACCGATCGGACGTGGTGCTGCAGAAGACTCCCGCGACCTTCGACGTGTCGGTGTGGGAACTGTTCGCGACCCTCTCCGTCGGTGCCCGACTGGTGATCGCGCGACCGGACGGCCACACCGATCCGCGCTACCTGGCCGAGGCCATGTCCACCCATCGGGTGACCATCACCTCGTTCGTGCCGTCGATGCTGGCGGTGTTCGCCGATGCCCTGCCCACCGGCGCGGCGCTGTCGTTGCGGGCCCTGCTCGTCGCGGGTGAGGCCTTCGGGCCCGACGTGGTGGACGCCGCCCGCCGTGCGCTGCCGGAAGTGGAGTTGTACAACCTGTACGGGCCGACCGAGTTCACGGTGCACGCGACCTCCTCCGCGGTGGGGACGGCCGACGACGGCGCGGTGCCGATGGGTGCGCCGGTGTGGAATGCCTGTGCGTACGTGCTGGACTCGCGGCTGCGTCCGGTGCCGGCGGGGGTGACCGGCGATCTCTACCTGTCCGGGACGCAGGTGGCGCGGGGTTATCACGGACGACCGGCTCTGACCGCCGATCGCTTCGTGGCCGATCCCTTCACGGCCGGCGCCCGGATGTACCGCACCGGTGATCTGGTGCGGCGTCGCCGAAGCGGTGCGCTCGAGTATCTGGGACGCAGCGACTTCCAGGTCAAGCTCCGCGGGCTGCGCATCGAACTCGGTGAGATCGAGGCGGTCTTCGCCGCGCACCCGGACATCGCCCGCGCGGCGGCCGCGGTCACCTCGACCGACACGGTCGACTATCTCACCGTCTACCTGGTGCCGGTGGGGGCCGACCGCGGCGTCGGCGTGAGGGACGTCGGGGAGAGGTCGGTGAACACCGCCGAGGTCACCGCGTTCGCGTCGGCGGCGCTCCCGGGATACATGATGCCGACGGCGGTGATGGTGATCGACTCGCTGCCGATCACCGCGTCGGGCAAGCTCGACCGGGCGAGGCTGCCGCAGCCGACACGTGACGCCTCGGCGTTCCGCGCACCGTCGTCGTGGCTGGAGACCGAGATCGCCCGGACCTTCGAGCACGTGCTCGGTGTCCCGCGGGTCGGTGCCGACGACGACTTCTACGCGCTCGGCGGCAATTCGCTGCGGTCGGTCCAGGTCGTCAACGACCTCGAGACCGAGTTGCACGTCGAGATCCCGGTCCGGTGGATGCTGTCCGATTCGAGCCCGGCCGACCTGGCCCGGCGGATCGAGGACGGGATGCGTAACGGGTTCGACGTTGCGAGCGGGCCGGGGGACGAGTCGCCGGGCGGGGTGGGCTTCGACGTCTTGCTCCCCATCCGGCCGGAAGGCGAACTGCCGCCGCTGTTCTGCGTCCACCCCGCCTCCGGACTGGCCTGGTGCTACCAGACGCTGAGCCGGCAGGTCCCGCCCGGCCGGCCGGTGTACGGCCTGCAGGCGCCACAGATCGGTGGCGAGGCACCCGGCCCCACCACGATCGACGAGATCGCACGCCGGTACGCCGACGAGATCCGGACGGTACAGCCCGAGGGGCCGTATCACCTGCTGGGATGGTCGCTGGGCGGGGTGATCGCGCACGCGGTCGCCGCCGAGATGCGGGCGGCCGGTTCCGAGGTCGCGCTGCTCGCCATGCTCGACACCGAGGCCGACGGTGTCGACTCGTCGGCGATCACCACCGTCACCGCCGGCGAGCTGATCAGCAATCTCGGCCCGGTCCTCGGCATCGACTACGTCAGTGCGGACGCGACCGCCGAACAAGCCGCCGAGCAGATCGCCGAGCGCCTCGGCGCCGGGTTCGGCATCGACGCCGCGACGATCGAGCGGCTGACCGACGCCTACAACCTGTTGATCCGGGCCACCGGTGACTGGCACCCGCCGGTCGTCGACACCGACGTGCTCTACTTCACCGCAGTGCGCGATCGGCGACCGGATGCGTTGGGCGCCAACGGATGGGGTCGGTACGTCCGGGGGAGCATAACGAATGTCGACATCGACACCCACCACCTCGGGATGACCGAGGACGAGGCGATCAGACAGATCGCGACCGTCCTCGACGATCATCTGACGCGCGAAAGTGCCTCGCGGAAAGCCGCTTCGGGGTTAGCGTTTTCTCACGATGATCGGTTCACCAACAAGAGATGAGGTCGTCCATGGACAAGAACGGCAAATCCGGCGCACACCGTTGCCCACGTCCGCGCGGTCGCCGCCCGGCGGGCGCCTTGCTTGGCTGCGCAATGGCCGCGTCGCTCACGGTGACGGCCCCGGCCGTGGCCCAGGCGGTCTCACCCGGGGTGGCCCTGCCCGTCCCGGTGGTACCCTCCTCATCGACGTCGGGAGCACAAACACTGCCCGGCAACGCTTTCCGCATCGCGCAGATCGACGCCGCACTGGTCTCGGATGCGGCGCCGGTGGTGGTCGGGTCATGGCCGGAAGTGACGTCGGTCGTCCCGACACCGGGGCCGCGGCACCTGCGGCCACTCGGTTCGGTGGCGGTGCCGGTCGCCGATGCCGGGGACCGGGTTCGGGTCGGCAACCTGGACCTGACCCGTCCGCGAGCGGTGTCGCCGCAACTGGCCGCGCAGATCTCGGCGGGAGCCGGCGAGATCGTCCGAGGAATCTCGGATGTGTTGCAGAGCAACGGCGTACCGGTCGCGCGCGCCGACCGGGTGGCCGAGCAGATGGTCGGTGACGCCGCGGTCGGTGGCGTCATCGGAGCCGGGGTGGCAGCACCCCTCGCCCTCGCGGTCGGCGGTGTGGTGGGTGCCCCCTTGGGTCTGATACTCACGTTGCCGTTGTGGCCCACCGGACTCGTCGTCGGTCCCGTGGTCGGGACGGCTCTGGTCGCCACCCTCGTCGCGCTGCCCGCGGTCGCGGCCGGTGTCGCGATCGGCGCCGCGCACGGCTACGACAAGGGTTGGAAGGTGCCGGTCGACAAGCCGCGACACCTGCGCGCGGACGCCACCGAGGTGTCGGCCGAGCGGGTCGTACCGCATCAGCCGCGGCACGCCGCCCCGGAGCCGGTCGTACCGCAGGTCACCGGGCCGGTCGGCCGGCAGCTCGCCCCGACCCCCGCGGTGAAGCAGGTCGAACCCATGCGGGGTGTCGGGAGTGGTCCGGCGGACTGCTCGATCGTGCGCAAGATGGAGGTGGCGCTGCAGGGTGGCGTGATCGGAACCTGCTAGCCGTCACGCTCGCGGGGATCCCGTAGCGACGTGGGCCATGTGCGCTCTGTTGCTACAGGATTCGCGAGATCGCGTCGACGACGGTGGCGGCGAGACCGGCGGCCGTGTGTTCGCCGAGCTCGCCGCGCTGTTCGTCGGCGCGCATCATGATGACCGACTCCACCAGGCGGAAGGGGAGCAGCGTCCGCTTGTCGGTGGAGTCGCCGAGTGCCGCGGCCGCCAGGGCGGCATAGGAGTCGGCCAATTCCTGCCGTGCTGAACGGAATTCGACGAAACGCTGGTCGGCGACCTCGGGCAGCAGGTACAGGGCGCCGAGGTTCCAGCGCGACTGTGCCAGCTGATCGACATCGAAGCGCGCGAGCTCCAGCAGCCGCGCGAGCGCGGGTCCATCCCCGTCGAGGAGTACCCGCGCGCGGTCGAGTGAGGCGACGACTGTCGTCTCCAGCAGGGTCGCGAGAATGTCGTCTTTGGTGCCGAAGTAGTGGTACATCGACGCCTGTCGGATGCCGACCGCCTCGGCGATCATGCGTGTCGACGTCCCGGTGTACCCGTGGCGGGTGAACAATTCGGCAGCGGCGTCGAGGATTTCCTCGCGCGCGGTCTGCCCGCGGCGTCGGGCCTGGACCAGGCGCGGGCGGCCGCGGCCGGTCGGCGTCGGGGCCGTACTCGAGCCGGACGGCATGTCGTCTCCTCAATTGCGTCAACAGATCTCGCAACCCGGGCATCTTGTGACCCGGATTTCTCGACCCTAGCCGACAGACCGCGTGCTTCGGCTGTTCGCGGACCCGCCGACCGGGGAAATCCCAGGCGCGTTACGCGGACGTAACGGGAGTTTTCACGACCGGAACAATTCTGTCAATCGATAGAAATCAGCGAGGGCTTACCTATCAGGTGACAGGAAACAGTGCCTGCCTCAACCGTGCTCAACGTGGAGCTTTCTCTCAGAAAGGAAGACCACGCATGACCTCCACCCCCGAAGTGGCTCCCGCGCCATCGCCCTCCTCGGCCGCTGGATCATCGTCCGGCCCGGGCGCCGGAGATGCCGACGCACACGACCTCTCGGCACTCGGCTACGACCAGCAACTCCATCGTTCGCTCGGCAAGTTCGCGTCCTTCGCCGCCGGGTTCTCGTTCGTCTCGATCCTGACCACCATCTTCCAGTTGTTCGGTCTGGGTTTCGGTTTCGGCGGCCCGGCCTTCTTCTGGACCTGGCCGATCGTCTACGCCGGCCAGTTCCTGGTGGCGCTGTGCTTCGCCGAAATCGCGGCGCGATACCCGATCTCGGGCGCGATCTACCAGTGGTCCCGCCGAATGGGCGGCGAGGTCGTCGGTTGGTTCGGCGGCTGGTTCATGATGATCGCGCAGGTCGTCACCGCTGCCGCGGCCGCGATCGCCCTGCAGGTCGTCCTGCCGTCGATCTGGATCGGCTTCCAGATCATCGGCGACGACCCAACCCTCACCACCACGAGCGGTGCGGCCAACGCGGTGCTGCTCGGCTCGGTTCTGCTCGTCATCGTGACCGCGATCAACTGCATCGGTGTCCGGTGGATGAGCCGGGTCAACAGCATCGGCGTCGTCTGCGAACTCGTCGGTGTCGTCGCGGTGATCCTGGCACTGTTCACCCACGCCCAGCGCGGTCCCGACGTCGTCTTCGACACCGGCGTTCCCGGTCAGCAGCCCGGTTACATCTGGGCGTTCATCGTCTCCGGTCTGATGGCCGCGTACGTCATGGTCGGTTTCGGGTCGGCGGGTGAGCTGGCCGAAGAGACGAGGGACCCGCGCCGCGTCGCACCGCGCACCATCCGGATGGCGCTGACCGTCTCGGCCATCGGCGGCGGACTGATGCTGCTCGGCACCCTGATGGCGGCACCCACCCTCGATGAGCAACTCGCGACCGGCGGTCTGCCGTACGTCCTCGATTCCGTGCTCGGCAGCTTCTGGGGCAAGGTCCTGCTCGCCGACGTGGCGGTGGCCATCTTCATCTGTACCCTCGCCATCCAGACCGCCTGCTCGCGTCTGATGTTCTCCATGGCTCGCGACGGCCGGCTCCCGTTCTCGGCGCAACTGGCACATGTCAACAGCCGCACCGGGACCCCGATCCTGCCGTCGATCCTGATCGGTGTGCTCTGCATCGGCATCCTGCTCGTCAACGTCGGCAACTCGGCGATCTTCGCGACCCTCGCCAGCGTGTGCATCATCCTGATCTACCTCGCCTACCTGGCCGTCACCGGCCCGATGCTCTACCGGCGGTTCCAGGGCTGGCCGCATCGCGGCGGCCGGGACACGCCGGCCGTCGACGCCGGTGGCCGAAAGCTGTTCAGCCTGGGCCGATTCGGTATCGTGGTGAACGCCCTCGCGGTGCTCTACGGCGTCCTGATGGTGATCAATCTGGCGTGGCCGCGGGCCGAGGTCTTCGACCCGTCCGGTGAGATGCCGATCCTCCGCTGGGCCGGCCCCATCTGCATCGTGGCGACCGTCCTCGTCGGCATCGCCTGCTACCCCCGCGGAAAAGAACACCCGCGACCGGTGACGACCTCCCCGTCCGCCTGATGCCCCCTTGCTCCCTAATCCGAAAGAACCGCACAACCACTGCTCCCTGAGGAGCGCCCGGAGCTTGCGGAGGGCGCGTCACGAAGGGTCTGGCGAGACGAGTTGCGAAGACCCTTCGTGACGCTCGCAAGCTCGCTCCTCAGGGAGCAGGGGGAGACGTTCGCTAGCTCGCTTCTCGGGGAGCAGGGTGGCACCCGAACACCATCTACAACAAGGAGTTCCGAATGAGCACGATCACCGCGGCGGGTACCGGCACCACCACCGGCGCCCGCGAACACGCCCGTGCGCAGGCCGGTGCCATCACCGACAGCATGCCGGTGGTGCCGCCATCGGCCTGGCCCAACCCGCCCGCAGACGTCCCGCCCACCTCGCTGACCTGGGCGGAGACGGTGCCCGGTGGCCGCTACACCAGCAAGGTCCTGGCACGGGGAACCCGGTTGCGGCTCACCGATGTGGCCGGCGCGGCCTGCGCACATCTGCTGCTCTGGCGCGCCGACGCGCCGTGGGAGCGTCTCAACGTCGCCGACACCGTGAAGGTCCCGTGGCAGGCGTACCTGGGTGCGGGTCATCCGCTCCTCAGCGATCAGGGCCGCGTGCTCGCGACCGTGGTCGCCGACGACTCCGGTCACCACGACGCCCTGTGCGGTACCTCGACCCTCGCGGGCAATACCGCGAGATATGGAGCCGGGGAGGTGCATTCGGGTAGTCCGGCCGGACGTGAGCTGTTCACGCTCGCGGCCGCGAAGCACGGTCTGACACCCACGGATGTGGCGCCGTCGCTGTCGTTCTTCCACGGCGTCACCGTCGACGCCGACGGGACACTGCGCTCGACCGGCAGCGCGGGCCCCGGGCGTTCGGTCGATCTGATCCTGCATCTGCCGTGCACAGTCGCGATCGCCAACACCGCGCATCCGCTCGACCCGTCGCCGCATTTCGACACCACCTCGCTGGAAGTGCTGGCGTGGCAGGCGAAGAGCGACCTCGACACGCTGCTGGCCGAGGTCGCCGGCACCGACCCCGAGTACCAGCGCGCGGTCGCCAACTCCGAAGACGTCTGGGCCGCGGCTCATCACTGAGCCGACCCACAGAGAGGACCACCCATCGTGACCGAGACAAACACCGCACTCATCACCGATTTCGCCTCGCCGCCCGCCGCCGAACTCGCTCTCGTCCCCGGCGCCGTCGTCGACGACGCGCATGTGGGCGACCGGGCTCCGTGGTCGGGCGTCGTCGCCGCCGGCGACGTGCTGACCATCGTCGACCTGCACGGCAACCAGGCCGTCGACACGCTGTTCTACGCCGCCGCCGACACTGCCCAGCGGTATTCGGCCCAGGCGACGATCGCCGCGCAGGGCAACATCTTCCTCACCACCGGCAGCGTGATCCGTGACCACGACTCCACTCCGCTGATGACGATCGTCGCCGACGAGGTCGGCAACCACGACACCCTCGGCGGCGCCTGCTCGCAGGAATCCAACACGCTGCGCTACGGCCACCACACCAAGCACCAGCACGCATGCGTCGAGAACTTCCTCATCGAGGGCAGCCGGCACGGCCTCGGCAAGGCCGACCTCGTCGGCAACGTCAACTTCTTCATGAACGTCCCCATCGATCCCGACGGCTCGCTGGGGATCGTCGATGGGTTGTCCGCCCCCGGCAAGCGACTGGCGCTGCGCGCCGAGGTCGACACCCTCGTGCTCATCTCGAACTGCCCGCAGATCAACAACCCCTGCAACGGATTCGATCCGACGGCGGTGCGCGTCATCGTCACCCGGCCGTCCTGACCTCCGTTCACCTCCACGCCCCCGGGCGTCGCCTGACTCCGACGAGGATCCCACCATCATGTCTGCCACCACCACGGGCGCGGTGACCGTACTGCGGTCCGGTCCGCTCACCACCATCCAGGACTGGCCCGGCCGGGTCGGGTACTGGAAGGTCGGCGTACCCCCCTCCGGTCCCATGGACGACCTGTCCTTCCGGCTCGCCAACATCGCTGTCGGCAATCCGGGGACGGCAGCCGGTCTCGAGATCACGCTGATGGGGCCGGCCCTGCGGTTCGACCGGTCCGCGGTCGTGGCCGTCACCGGGGCGCCGGTCCCGGTGACGATCAACGGAACGGTTGCACCGCAATGGGTTCCGCTGACACTCGAACCAGGTGACGTGCTCGACATCGGATCGATCGGCACCCTCGGCATGCGGGCGTATCTGGCGGTGGGGGGCGGGTTCGACGCCGCCGATCACCTCGGGAGCCGCTCCACCTTCACCATGGGCAAGTTCGGCGGGCTCGACGGGCGGGCACTGGTGGCCGGCGACGATCTCGCGTTGCTGGGTGCGCCGGCCGGCGCACCCCGGCGCATCCTCTCCGACGAGCAGCCGGCGTTCACCAACAGCTGGCAACTGGCGGTGACCGTCGGACCCCACGGCGCCCCGGAGTTCTTCACCGAGGACGACATCGCCGATCTGTTCGCGACCGACTACGAGGTGCACTTCAACTCCGACCGGACCGGTATCCGGCTGATCGGCCCCAAACCCCGATGGGCGCGCGACGACGGTGGCGAGGCCGGCCTGCACCCGTCGAACATCCATGACACCGCCTACTCGGTCGGCGCCCTCGACTTCACCGGGGACACACCGATCCTGCTCGGCCCGGACGGCCCGAGTCTCGGTGGATTCGTGTGCCCGGTGACGGTCACGACCGCGCAGCGCTGGAAGCTCGGCCAGCTGAAGCCGGGTGACACGCTCCGGTTCGTCGCGGTGCGCGGTGACCGTGCGGCCTCGCCCGCCGAGGTGGGGCTGGGCCGGCGGGCGTGCTTCGTCGACGTCCTGTCGTCGGGCGGCGACGCCGACAACGGAATCCTGGGCACCACGACGACCGCCGACGGATCGACCACCGTCACCTACCGCCGGTCCGGCGACGACAACGTGCTCGTCGAGTACGGCGAGATGCACCTCGACCTGGCCCTGAGGGCCCGGGTACATGCGCTGGCCGAGCGGATCGCCGCCGAGAAGCCGCGCGGGCTCATCGATCTCACGCCAGGAATCCGCTCCCTGCAGGTGAAGGCGGACCCGGACGTGTGGTCGCAGGCGCACATGCTGGAGTGGCTGACCGAATGCGAGAGCCAACTGCCGGCCGCCGAAGACCTCGTGGTGCCGAGCCGCACGGTGCACCTGCCACTCTCATGGGACGACCCGGCCACTCGCGAGGCGATCGAACGGTACATGCTCGGCGTGCGGTCCGACGCCCCGTGGTGTCCGTGGAACATCGAGTTCATCCGCCGGATGAACGGCCTGGACTCCGTCGACGACGTGTACCGCACGGTCTTCGACGCGAGCTACCTCGTGCTCGGCCTCGGCGACGTCTATCTCGGTGCGCCGGTGGCCGTTCCGCTGGATCCACGCCACCGCCTGGTCACGACCAAGTACAACCCCGCCCGCACCTGGACCCCGGAGAACGCGGTGGGTATCGGCGGCGCCTACCTGTGCATCTACGGCATGGAAGGCCCGGGCGGTTATCAGTTCGTCGGACGGACAACCCAGGTGTGGAATCACCGGCATCCGTTGCCGGCCCCGGGTTTCGATCCCGAACATCCGTGGCTCCTGCGGTTCTTCGATCGAATCCACTGGTATCCGGTCAGCGCCGAAGAGCTCTTGGACATGCGGGCCGACGTCGCCGCCGGGCGCGGCGACAGCACGAAGATCGTCGACGGTGAGTTCTCGCTGGCCGCGCACCAGCGCTTCCTCGACGAGCACGCCGGCGACATCGCGGCTCGCCGGGAGACGATGGAGATCGCCCGTGCGGAGGAGCGCGAGAGATGGTCGTTACAAGGTGAATTCGCTGCGCGAGCGGCCGGTGTGAGCGTGGCCGACGGCGGAGCGTCGGAGCGCGCGGACGACGAGGAGCGGGTGGCATGAGCAGGATCGACGAGGTGTACGCGCGGATCGCCGAGGCGGATCGTCCGGAGGTGTTCATCACGCTCCGGCCCGAGGCCGAGGTGCGTGCCGAATACGAGCGGTCCGTCGCGACCGGCGGCCCGCTGGCGGGCATTCTTCTCGCGGTCAAGGACAACGTCGACGTCGGCGGTCTGCCGACCACCGCCGGGTGTCCCGGTTTCGCTTTCACCCCCAAGGCCGATGCGCCCGCGGTCGCCGCCCTGCGTGCGGCCGGCGCGGTGGTGCTGGGCAAGACCAATCTCGACCAGTTCGCGACCGGACTGGTGGGTACGCGCAGTCCCTATGGTGCGGTGCGGGATTCCCGACGCCCCGACCGCATCTCGGGTGGATCGAGCTCGGGGTCGGCGGTGGCGGTGGCCCTCGGATTCGCCGACATCGCCATCGGGACCGACACCGCCGGGTCGGGTCGGGTGCCGGCGGGCCTGCAGGGCATCGTCGGTGTCAAGCCGACCCTCGGTGTCGTCTCCACCGACGGAGTCGTACCCGCCTGTCGGAGCTACGATGTCCTCACCATCTTCGCCGCCGACCTCGCGCTGGCCGACCGATCGGTTGCGGTGATGGCGAAAGCCGCTGGGACACGCCCCTTCCCGAAGTCTATGCCCTACGCCGCGCCCGAACGCCCGGTCGTCGCCGTGCCCACCGAGCTGCCCGGTCTGGACGACAGATGGCGCGCCGCGTTCGACGACGCGGTGCATCGTGCCGAGGCGGCGGGGCTCATGATCAAGACCATCGACCTGTCGCCGTTCCTCGAGGCCGCCCGGCTCCTCTACGACGACGCGCTCGTCGCCGAGCGATACGAGGCGGTGGGGGAGTACCTCGATTCCGTTGCCGATCCCGGCGCCGCCGGCCTCGATCCGACGGTGTCGGCCATCATCGGTGCGGCGGACCGTTTCTCGGCGGTCGACCTGTTGCGCGCCCGTTGTCGGCTTGCGGACCTTCGTGCGGCGGCGATGGACCAGTGGGGCGATGCGACGGTCCTGATGGTCCCGACCGCGCCGGCGCACCCGACGCTCGCCGAGGTGGCCGCCGATCCGGTGGGCGTGAACTCGCGGATGGGCACGTACACCAACTTCTGCAACCTCTTCGACCTCTGCGGACTCGCGGTGCCGGCCGGGACGGTCATCGAAGGAGACGGCAGCACAGCCCAGTTCGGCGTCACGTTCCTGGGCGTCGCGCATGCCGACGCCGTGCTCGTCGACGTGGCACGTCGCTTCGTCGGTGACGACTCGGTGGCGTCCTCCTGGGCGGAGCCCGACGATGCGATCGAACTCGCGGTCTTCGGGGCGCACATGCGGGGTGGGCCTCTGACGCACGAGCTCAGCGAACGGGGTGCCCGGTGGGCCGGCGAGGTCACCACGACCCAGTCGTACCGTCTGGTCGCACTTGATACGACCCCGCCCAAACCGGGACTGATCCGCGATCCCGAGGCCGGCCGTGCGATTCGCGGCGAGGTGTGGACGCTCGCCCCGTCGGCGCTGGGGGAGTTCCTGGCCGCCCTGCCCGAGCCGATGATGCTGGGCAAGGTCGAGATCGCCGCGGGAGAGAGCGGTCCTGCCCGCTGGCTCGTGGGATTCGGGTGCGCCGCCGACGCCGGTGCCACCGGTCAGGGTCTCGATCGCGACCGCTGGTAGGGGTGGGACGTCTGACCAGAACCGCCGATTCGTGCCATTTCCTCCGATCGACCATCTGTTCACCGAGCGTGATGATTCACTTACTCAGCTCGGGCGGTCGGGGAGAAGAGGGTGGGACGGATGACCAGGTTGGGGCGCAGCGGAATTCAGCGATCGAAGAAGGTCGCTCGACGCGAGAACCGGAAGCAGCGGCGGCAGCATCGTGCGATCGCGGGGGCGGCCGCGTTGGCGACCGTCGCCGCGATCGGAGCGGGGCAGGTCGCGGAGCCGACGGTGGCCGAGGCCGCGGTGATACCACCGGCGATCGGCGAACTCGACGACTGGCTGAACGGTTTCAACAGCGGAAACCCGCTCGGCAGTCTGATCTCCGAGATCGGGAACGGCGCGCTCGCCGACATCGCGGAGCAGTGGCGCATCCAGAGCTGCCTGTCCGGCGGCGTCCGGGACGGGGCCGACTGCTCTCAGTCGAGCACCGAGCTCGGCGGCATCGGACTCGCCGTCGTCCTGCCCGACCGCATCGAGGTGGTGCCGGTCGCGATCTACGATCCGGTCAAGCAGGTGTTCGACACCGTGTCCGGTTCGGTCCTCGGCGACATCCTCCGCTTTCTCGGCATCGACCTGCCGCCGACGATGACCGACGGCCCCGCCACCGAGGGTTCGGCGACGGTCGCCGGGAACGGCTTCCAGTTCGCGCTCGCATACCGTGGCGGCGACGCAACTGCGACATCGTATCTGCCGCTGAGCATCGCGACCGCGGGGGCGAGTGACGGACGGACGGCGAGGTCGTTCGCACTGATCGGGATGGCACACGCGTGGAACACCGGGCCGCTCGACGTCACGGTCCTCGGCGAGACGATCACGACGATCCCCGGCGTCCAGGGCGTGGGTTGCTATGGCGGCCTCACCGGTGCCTATGCCGACGGCGTCGGAGCCTGCGCGAACGTGCTGGGCACCTTCGACTTCCGGTGGCAGCAACCGAACGGCGAACTCCAGTTCGCGCTCACTGACCCGACAGCGCTGATCGCCGATCCGGGAGGGGTTCTCGGCGGACTCGGCGCCGACGTTCTCGAGGGTCTGCTCGCCGGCGCCCTGAGTGGTTCCGGAATCGACTTCGACGGCGACTGGATGTCGCTTTCCAAGGACTTCGCCCGCCTGAGCATCGGGGGCGACTACGACCTGTTCAGCGGGAACTTCCTCCGGCTGACGAGCGATTACGGATTCACGGCTCCGATCACCGTCGACTGGCTGGGTTCGACCGTCACCTTCCGACCGCTGGTCGAGGTCAACGGCGAGCTCCGGCCGAATCGACTGGGCCTGCCGGTCATCGAATTCGGGCAACTCGACACCGGCGAACTCGTCCCCGTGATCCGCATCCCGAGTTACGAGTTCCCGTTCGGCCTGCCCGCCACCGATCCAATAGACACCGGCGCGTCGAACACTTTGGCGCGCGCGAGCATGTCGGTCGTCGACACATCGGCGGATTCGGCCGCCACCGACGATGAGACCGACGAGGCCGATAGCTACGTCGGCAAGCACCGCTCGGCGGAGAACTCCTACGTCGGCAAGCACCGGACGCCAGAGCCCACCGACTACAGCGGCGTCGAGGGCTCGGATGCCGGCGACGCCGATGCAGCCGAGTCGGGCGGCTCGGACTCCGACAGCGAGGATTCCGGGAACCCGGATTCGGACAGCGTCGATCCCGACGTCTCGGCTCCCGACAGCTCGGATTCCGACGGAGCCGATGCCGACACCTCGGATTCCGACGACACCGACCCCGGGAGCGGGTCGGACTCTAGCGTCGATTCAGATTCCGGCACTGACTCCGGAGATGCCGCGGCCTGATCCGGCAGAGCCGCAAGTTCCGTGCTTCCTGAGCTGAGGGGTGGGTGTTGGCCGACCATGGCTGACCTACCCGCGTGGCCAACGGTTGCTGTCGAGGGCGAGATCGGTGGATTTCATTGCAAGGTCGCCCCCGACCCAACCGGGATGTGTACCGAAAGTGATTGCAAGTGATTGCCTTTCGCTGCAGCATCCCGGTGGGTGGGGTTCGGTTTCACACTGTGGAGTTGTCAAAGATCGTGTGGCATCGGGGTCGATGCCCGAGGGTCTGGTGCGGCGGGGACGGTTAGACGAGTGCGTCGTCGAGTCGCATGGTGCGCCGATTGTAGGCGGGTCGGGGGAGGCGTTTCGGGTCGATGTCGGCGGGTGGGATCAACCAGGGATGCCGGTCCGGGCCCATCACCACCTCCCAGCCGTGGTGATGGACCTGGGTGTGGCAGCGCTGGCAGAGTAGGCAGCCGTTGTCCAGATCCGTCGGTCCGCCGTCGGCCCAGTGGACCAGATGATGCACTTGGGTATGTGCTGCTGGGGCACCGCATTTCACACAACACGCATCCCGCACGACGATCGCCTGACGTAAGTGATGCGGAAACAGTCGTTTCGTCGTTCCCATCCGTAGCGGCACGCCTTCGGCGTCGAGGACGATCTCGGCGACCGCGCCGTCACACGACAACCGGCGCGCCGTCGACGCCGACACCACGCCCACCCACGGCAGACGCGCCGGATCGGCAGCGTCAGCAGGGATGGTGACCAGTAGTTGGGTGCGTGGTGCTCCTGCGGTGGTCATGGCCGCGCCGATCGCGGCCTGATCGAGCAGGAGTTCCAGACCGTCGGCGCGGCGTTGGCCGGCATCGCGGCGGTCGTCGGCGCCGTCGGGTTCGGGGCGTGGGCAGGAGCGTTCGTCGATCATCGTCAAGAATTTTTCCCCGATCACTGCGGTGACGTCTGCGCTGATCGCGACCCGGCCTTCGTCGGTCACCCTGGTGTGCAAGGTGTTCAGCGACGCATCATCGGCCGGCGCGACCGCGTGCGGATCGTCATCGGCGACCCGCATGGCGATGCTCCGGGCGTGAGTGTTGATCTCGGCGGGGGTGGCACCGGAGAAGGCCTGCGCCAGTAGTTCGCTTTCGAACGCCGACAGGTCGTCGTCGGTCAGCGCGGGCGCTGCCTGTTTGTCGATGGACGCGATGCCGCGGACCACGGCATCGACACACTCGGCCGCGAGATACCCGTCGGCGGCGCAGTCGGCGACTTTCGGCAACGATCCCAGTCCGGCGGCGATCCGTGCACCGCGGTGCGCGGCCGTCGGGGGTAGGCCCATCTCGATCAGCCAGGATCGGGTCGTCGACCCAGCTCGCGCCGGTGCCCCCGAATCCTCCAACAGGGCGATGTGGACGGCGATCTGGTGATCGAGGACGTTGCGCAGCACGCGTAGTCCGTCGAGTCGCTCGACTACCAGGCGACCACTCCCGTCGTCGGGCGGGGGTTGCAGACCAATGAGGGTGTCGCGGAGCTCGGTGATCGAGGACATGAGACCAATGTACTCGCCAAGACGTTCGACGACGAGGTTTGTCCACAACCTATCTGCCGTCGAATCAAGCTGTGCGGCAATCTATGTCACACTAACATCAGTGGTGAACCGCAGTGAACCGTGGTGAACAGAAACCCCAGCAGTCACAGGCTGTTGATCGAACAGGGTTGTCATCGCCACTACGCAGCCGACAACAGGAGCGGGTGCGACGCCGAGGATGTGCAACGAAACAGCCGACTGCCCGCGCATTTTCCCTGAGCCCAGCCGAGTCGCACCGCATCGGCAGACGAAAGCGGGTCGCGACCCGGAAGACCGCCGGCTCCGTCATCTGTGCAATCGGATCGGCAACCTGATCAACGCCAACCTGCCATACACCTACGGTCAGTAATCGGAATCCGCGACGTTTCATCCGTCCTCGGTTCCGTGGGTCAGTCGTAGAACGGCTGGCGACCGTAGCGGTCTGCGGTCACGACATCGATGTCGTTTCGCAATGTGAGGTCGCGGATGGTGGCTGTGTTCGCCCCGATCCCGGCCCAGTGAGGATCGGTGTCGCTTGCCAGGCACCAGGCATGGTCAGCGGGCCATACAAAGGCCGGCGGGTCGTGAAACATCGCAGGCGTTTCGTGCGTCAAGGGCTCCTCCCACGCCTTGAGGTCGGACAGTGTGCCGACGTAGAGGTGGTAGCCGCGGTTGGGGATGTACATCCGAGGGCCACCCGGTACAGGAGACACGACACCTGAATAGCCGGCCCAGATCGCGAAGTAGCACTCGTCCGAGCTGCGCGTCGCCGCAGCCAGGGCTCTACACGTCCTGGCGACGATGGCGTGCTCGTAGCCCTCATAGGCGGGCTCTGTGAAGTCCTTGTTCGGAACGCTCTGGTGAGGACGGTCTGGATCCGGTATGAAACGGACCCGTGCGTAGGCCTCGAACTCAGGAGGGCCGAACAGCGCTAGAGCTTTCCAAGCCTGGCCCGACGCGACGTTGTCGGTCGCGTCACGACTTCGTGTGATCCAGTCCGCGGCTGAGACGTCAGCACAGAAACGCAGCATGCCACGACTATGCGCCGGACGGGGTTGCCGCGGCCATCCTTTGTGAGAACGCCGGGGCGTCTCATCTGATGCAATATGCAGTCGATTACTTACCAGGTGAACCAGGTCAGACCAGACTTCGGAGCGAAGCAAGAAGTAGAAACCGCGGCCCTCCACATTCCACCAGAATGGAAGCCGCTGAACGGCATAGACATGTCAGTCGGAGTAGACATGATCGGGTGGACCCGACATCGGTGCCGGCTCCGCCGCGGTCACCGACATCCTCGCCGACCCGCACATGTTCGCGTTGGACGTCCCGGCCGACTCCTCGGGCAGATACATCTGCCGACATCGGACCGTGTGGCTGACGATATGGCTATTCGCTTCGCGGGCAGTTCGATGAGCTGAGAGCAGGGGTCAGACCGCAGAGTCCCTGACCGGAACGGGGGCGATTTTCCGGGCCTGTCGCGACACGCGGCTACCCTGGGCACACGACCCCGGGCCGTTCACGGGCCGATCCGGGTGCAACCGACCAGGGAGGGCATCATGGCCATCGATCGGGACAAGAGCAGAGCGGTGTCGGAGGTCGTGCGTCAGCACCCGGCGATGAGCCTGGTCGCGGTGTCACCGGGCATCGCGGTGTTCGTGACGTTGCTGCTGCTCGACCAGACCTTCTTGGCGATCTTGTTCCTCGTCCTGGCCGTCGGCGGGGGCGCATACCTGCTGACGCGCAAGCGCTGACGGTGTCGCCTGTTCAGCACCCGCGGCGAGCTGGGCGACCCCGCTACAGTGGTGCCCAACGAGCACCCGGCAGGGTTGAAAGCGCGGTGAAGGGAGTCGGCGTCGTGGGCACTGAACCGGGTCGGGGCGCCTGCGCCGGACGGACTCCCGGGTTGCGGACGAGTCGGCTGGGCGGCTGACCATGTCCACCCGCGTCGATGCCTACATCTGGGCCATCCGTCTGACCAAGACCCGATCGGCGGCGGGCGCCGCGTGTCGGGGCGGGCACGTCCGCGTGAACGGGGTGACCGCCAAACCGGCCCAGCCGGTGGTGCCGGGTGACGAGGTCCGCGTACGGCTCGCCGGACGGGAGCGCATCGTCGAGGTCACCAGGACGATCAGTAAGCGGGTGTCGGCGCCGATGGCCGCCGAGTGCTTCATCGACCGGTCTCCGCCGCCGCCGCCGAAGGAGATCCTCGCGAGTCAGCCGCGTCGCGACCGCGGTGCCGGTCGGCCGACGAAACGTGAACGGCGTCAACTGGATCGGCTGCGCGACGGCACCTTCCTCATCGCGGTTCTGGCAGCGATCACGCTTCTCGTCGGCGCCTGCTCGGACGACGAGCCGACGTCAGATCCAAACTCTCCGAACACGCCCGAGGCGCCCGCCCAGGCCGGTTCCGGACCGTTCTTCGGCGAATGCGGCGGCGTGTCCCTCGACGAGGTGGTCCGCATCACCGGGTTCGGTGGACTCACCGAGACCGTGAACAACACTTCGGTGTGCGAATGGGACACGACCGGTTCGCGGACGGGTGCCGTCGCCTCGTTCAATTGGTATCGCGGATCGCCGATCGGTCGTGAGGAGGCGAACGTGAAATTGTCGCGCGACGTCACCAACAGACTCGAGATCGACGGCCACGAGGGATTCATCGGTTACACGCAATCAGGGCAGATCTGTGAGGTCGGCGTCGGTTTCGGCGCGGACTTCTTCGAATGGTCGATCCGCGGCGACGCGGCGACACCACGGCCGATCGAAGAGATCTGTGACGCCGCACGCGAGCTGGCGACGCTGTCGATAGAGCGTGCGTCGTGAAGCGCGCCCTCATCGTGATCGCCGCGCTGCTGCTGGGACTGACCGCCCTGGCTGGGTGTGCGCGCACCGTCGACGGTGAGGCGGTGCCGTTGGGGGCCGCGGACCAGTCCGGCAGCAGCGACATCGACACCGACCAGTTCGACCGGCTCTTGCTGGAATGCGATGTGCTACCCGACGCGATGATCGCCGATGTCGTCGCCGGCGGCGGGTTCGCCGAACGGTCGTTCAGCGGGGCCATCTGCCGATGGTTGGTCTCCGGCACCACCGACGTGGTGAGTGTGACGTTCAACTGGTTCGAGTGGGGCAACGTCAACGTGGAGAAGGAGACGGCCAAGAAGCTCGGGTTCCAGACCGAGAACATCAAGGTCGCCAGCCAGTCGGCGTTCACCCAGCGCAGTCCCGACCGGCCGGGCGTCTGCGGTGTGACCGCCCGCGCGCCGAGCCGCGGCATCTTCACCTGGTTCGTCGAACCTCGCAGCGCGCCCCAGGGCGATCCGTGCGCGGCGCCGATCAAGCTGATGGAGTTGCTGCTCCAGGGCGGTCAGTAGAAGTTGCTCACCCCGGGAGCGGCCCGACGACGACGCTGGCCGCGACCACGAGTTCGTCGCCGGTGCCCGGCATCAGCAACCACACGGTGAGCCGGTCGCCCTCGCGCACCCGGCGCAGGACCAGCCGCGTGCCCGGCACGATGGGCCGGAGATACTCGATGACCACCCGGTGCGGAGCGTCGACCAGGTCGGGATGCTCGACCAGTTCGTCCTCGATCGCCTCGAGGTAGGCGGCATTGTTGAGGTGCTTGAACGGGTCGAAGTCGGTGATCCGGAGAACGTGTTCACGGTCGGGGAAGTCGATGTCGGCGGCGTCGGGGGCCTTCTCGGGGTTCATCGACCGCCAGCGAAGGCGGTGCTCGTCGGTCATCGCCGACAGCATCGCGAAGGCGTCGTCGGACAGGCGTGACGGCACGCCCTGCTCGTTGACGTTGATCCAGAACGCCTCGGTCTCGATCAGGCCCGCGGGACGCGGTCGGGGGTTGAACCGGTTTGTCTCGTGCTCGGCGGTGAGGCGCACGCGCATGTTGGTCCAGCGCGTCGACAGGGCACCGCACCAGCGCTGCGCGGTCACCGTACCCGGCCAGGTGATGGGCTCGATGACATCGATGATGGTCCGCCGAACGATCCAGAACGGGTCGGTCGCGCTGAACTCGGTTGCCTCGAGGTTGTCGTTGGCGACGTCCTGCAGGTAGCGGGCCACCGCATCGAGGCGCACACGCATGTCCTGATCGACGTCGCCGGTGCGGACGCGATAGCCCACCTCGTAGAACTGGGCACCAGGCTTGCGATCCGGGAGTGATGCAACCGACACTGCTGGCGTAACCTGGCTCACTCGAGTCCCTCCGATAGGTCGCCGGTATCTTTGCGGCTAAGATACATTCAATCGGAAAAATAGAACACGTTCTACGTGTCGGATCACGAGGAAACAGCAGATGGCGCATGTGATTACCCGCCCATGTTGCAACGATGCCAGTTGCGTCAGCGTGTGTCCGGTGAACTGCATTCACCCCACGCCCGACGAGCCGGAGTTCCTCACGGCGGAGGCCCTCTACATCGATCCGGAGACCTGCATCGATTGCGGCGCCTGCATCGACGAGTGCCCGGTGGAGGCGATCATCCCCGACGATCAGCTGGACGAGCGTGACGAGCCGTACCTCCAGATCAACGCGGACTACTACAAGGACCACGACGTCGAGGGCGGCCTCGTGCCACCGCGCAAGGCACCCAAGCTGCCCGAGAAGGAACTGCACGTGGCCATCGTGGGTGCCGGGCCGGCGGCCTTCTATGCCGCGGAGGAGCTCGTCCGCAAACCGGCCATCAAGGTCGACATGTTTGACCGGCTGCCGACGCCCTACGGACTCGTGCGCGCCGGGGTCGCACCGGACCACAGCGCCACCAAGGGCGTGGAGAAGACCTTCGCCTCGGTCGCGGCGAAGAAGAACTTCAGCTACTACCTCAATGTCGAGGTCGGCAAGCACATCAGCCACGACGAGCTGGTCGCCCGCTACCACGCGGTGATCTACGCGGTCGGCGCCGCGACCGACAAGCGGCTGGGAATCGAAGGCGAGGATCTGCGCAATTCGGTCGCCGCGACCCAGTTCGTCGCCTGGTACAACGGTCACCCGGACTTCGCCGACCTCGACGTCGATCTGTCGGGCGAGCGGGCCGTCGTGGTCGGCAACGGCAACGTGGCACTCGACGTCGCGCGCATCCTCGTCACCGACCCGGACGAGCTCGCCAAGACCGACATCGCCGACCACGCCCTCGCGAAGCTGCGTGAATCCAACATCTCCGAGGTGGTGCTCCTGGGCCGCCGCGGCGTGGCGCAGGCGGCATACACCAACAGCGAGTTCCTGGCACTCGGTGACGTCGACGGTGTCGACGTCGTCATCGACCCCGACGAGCTGGTCCTCGACCCGGCCTCGGAGGCGGCGCAGTCCGACGACACGCTCGACTCGACGATCGCCACCAAGGTGCGTCTCGCCCGAGAATTCGCCGAGCGTCCGCAGACGCCGGGCAACAAGCGCATCGTGTTCCGGTTCCTCACGTCTCCCGTCGAAATTGCCGGTGACGGGGAAGTGGCTACGCTTACGTGCGTGCGCAACGCCTACGCCGACGCGACCGGGACAGTCGCGGTGACACCCACCGAGGATCGGTTCGACCTCGAGACCGGACTGGTCCTGCGGGCCATCGGTTACCGGGGCGTGCCGGTCACCGACCTACCGTTCGACGAGGGGCACGGCGTCGTCCCCAACACCGAGGGGCGGGTCCAGACCGCGGCCGACGGCGATGTGATGCCCGGCCTGTACGTCACGGGTTGGATCAAGCGAGGAGCGACAGGGGGTATCGGCATGAACCGCATCTGCGGTCAGGAGACCGCGCAGGCGGTCATCGCGGACTTCGTCGCCGCCGCGTTCGACGACCCCTCGACCTCGCGGGACGACGTCGCCGCACTCGTGGCCGACCGCGGCGCCAACCGCATCGACCTCACGGGCTGGAAGGCGATCGACGCCGCCGAGAAGTCCGCGGGCAGGGCCACCGGCCGGGTCCGCACGAAGTTCGTCAGAATCTCCGAGTTCGAGGCGGCTGCCACCGCCGGGGCGCAGTGACCGTGCGCATCGCACTGCTCTCGTACCGAAGCAAGCCGCACTGCGGTGGCCAGGGCGTCTACGTCCGCCACCTCTCCCGCGAACTGGCACTGCTGGGGCACAGCGTCGAGATCTTCTCGGGGCAGCCCTACCCCGAACTGGACCAGGTGGCCATCGACGCCGGGGTCACCGTCACCAAAGTGCCGAGCCTCGGTCTCTACGACGAGCCGGACCCGTTCCGGACGCCTCGTCCGGGCGAGTACCGCGATTGGATCGACGTGCTCGAGGTCGGCTCGATGTGGACGGCGAGCTTCGGCGAACCGCTCACGTTCAGCCTCCGGGTGGCGCGCCTTCTCAAAGAGCGCCGCGACGACTTCGACATCGTGCACGACAACCAGTGCCTCGGTTACGGACTGCTCGACATCCAGAAGGCCGGGTTCCCGCTGATCGCGACGATCCACCACCCCATCACCCGCGACCGCACACTGGCGGTGAAGGCGGCCAAGGGGTGGCGCAAGATCAGTGCCTGGCGGTGGCATTCGTTCCTGCGCATGCAGGGGCGCGTCTCACGCCGTATCCCCGAGCTGCTCACCGTTTCCCGCAGCAGCGAGGTCGACATCCGCAAGGCCTTCGACATCCCGTCGGGTCGGATCACCACCATCCCGCTGGGGGTGGACACCGAGATCTTCACGCCGGCCGCCACGCGCGTTCCCGGACGTATCGTGTGTGTCGCCAGTGCCGACGCGCCGCTGAAGGGTGTCTCGTACCTGCTCGAGGCGGTCGCGAAGCTGTCCTCCGAGCGGGATGTCGAATTGGTACTGGTGTCTAAGTTGGACCCGAACGGTCCGTCCGCCAAGATGATCGAGGATCTGGCGATCGGCGATCGCGTCTCGGTGGTGTCCGGCCTCGAGGACTCCGAGATCGCCGGCCTGCTCGCCTCCGCCGAGGTGGCGTGTGTGCCCTCGTTGTACGAGGGGTTCTCGCTGCCGGCGGTCGAGGCCATGAGTTGCGGAACGCCGCTGGTGGCAACCCGGGCCGGTGCGATCCCCGAGGTCGTCGGCACCGCTGAGGAGGCGGCGTTGCTGGTGCCGCCGCGGGATTCCGGATGCCTGGCGCAGGCGATCGGCCGGCTGCTGGACGATGCCGATCTGCGGACGCGTCTCGGCGACGGTGGTCGTCGACGCGCCGAGGAGCACTACAGCTGGGCAGCAGTGGCCGCGAAGACTGCGGCTCACTACGAAACCGTGCTCGCCGGACATCGGCGGGCAACAGAAGGGACATCGAGTGCTCACAGTTGATTTCGACCGGCTTGGCGTTGGACCGGGCACCAAGGCGATCGACATCGGGGCGGGGCAGGGTAGGCACTCGTTCGAGATGTTCCGTCGTGGCGCGGAGGTCATCGCCTTCGACATGTCCGAGAGCGACATGTCCGACGTCGGTGAGATGTTCGACGCCATGATGGCGGAGGGTCACGTGCCCGCGTCGGCCAAGGCGCGCGCCGAGGTCGGGGATGCGCTTCGACTCCCGTACGCGGACAACAGCTTCGACGTCGTCCTGATGAGCGAGATCCTCGAGCACATCCCGACCGACGAGGGCGCGATCAATGAGATGGTGCGCGTGCTGAAGCCGGGTGGCGTCGCCGCGGTCACCGTGCCCCGGTACTGGCCGGAGAAGGTGTGCTGGGCCCTGTCGGACGAGTACCACGAGGTCGAGGGCGGACACGTCCGCATCTACAAGGCCTCCGAGCTCGCGGGCAAGTTGCAGCGAGCCGGACTCGAGGTCACCGGCACCGACCACGCCCATGCCCTGCACGCCCCCTACTGGTGGCTGAAATGCGCTGTGGGAGTCGAGAACAACGACAATGTCCTGGTGAAGGGCTACCACCAGCTGTTGGTCTGGGACATGATGAGCAAGCCGTGGCTGACCCGGGTCGGCGAGCAGGTGCTCAACCCGCTCATCGGCAAGTCGGTGGCCCTCTACCTGCGCAAGCCCGAGACCGCCACCGCGTCTTCATGACGGGGGCCTCCAGGACGGGAGCCCCATGACGGCCGTCCCGGCGATCCCCAGTGTGGTCACGGCCGAGCAGATGCGGGCCACCGGTGCCGCGATCGTCGGCATGCAGGAGGCCGACGGTGCGTTGCCGTGGTTCCCGGGCGGGCAGACCGACCCATGGGACCACATCGAATCGGCGATGGCGTTGTCCGTGACCGGGTTTCACTCCGAGGCAGAGGCGGCTTACGAGTGGTCGCGGCGTAAACAGCGCGACGACGGGTCGTGGCCGATCCGCACCGTCGTAGGAAAGGTGGAGGACGCCGGCACCGACAGCAACTTCTGCGCCTACATCGCGGTCGGGGTCTGGCATCACTATCTGATCACCGGTGACGACGCCTTCTTGCAGAAGATGTGGCCGGTGGTCTGGTCGGCGATCGACTGCGTGCTGCGCTTCCAGCGTGAGGACGGTGCGTTCCGCTGGGGCGGCGACCACCGGACCGGAGCGATGTTCGGTGAAGCGCTGATCACCGGGAACGCCAGCATCTTCCAAGCGCTGGACTGCGCGATCCGGATCGCCGGTGAGATGGATCAGCCCGACGCCGACTGGATCGCGGCGCACAGTGTGCTCGGCGACGCGATCCGTGCCGACGTCACGCGTGACGAGTGGCAGACCTTCACCCCGCCGTCCGAACACTCCATGGACTGGTACTACCCGATCCTCGGCGGCGCCGTCCGCGGACGCGACGGGCAGGAACTCATCGCGCGGCGGTGGGAACAGTTCGTGGTGCCCGGCAAGGGTGTTCGCTGCGTCGACCATCGTCCCTGGGTCACCGGCGCCGAGACCTGTGAGCTGGCACTGGCACTCGATGCCCTCGGTGACACCGCCGATGCCATCGAGCTCATCGCGTCGATTCAGCATCTGCGCGATCCGGACGGATCGTATTGGACCGGACTGGTTTTCGCCGATGGCAAACGCTGGCCCGTGGAGAAGAGTTGCTGGACCTCAGCGGCTGTGATCCTGGCGGCCGATGCGGTGAGCCGCACCAGCGTGGCCAACGGGATCTTCCGGGACGTCCGCCAGCGGCTCGTCGCACCGACTCCCTGAGCCGACTGCGGACGGCGCGCCCATCGCCGCTCCCTGGGGAGCGCCCCCCATTTGCTCCCTGGGGTGTGAGGAGCGATAGCCGCCGGGCCGTGCAAGCGACGAAGGAGCGCGTCGAGGTCGACGAGCCACGAAGGGCCTGGTGAGACAGGTTGTTACACCCTTCGTGGGTCGCTTCGCTCGCACCTCAGGGGGCGGGGGTGGGTCGCTTCGCTCGCACCTCCCACAACGGCCTACACGACCGCCGGGGTGATGCCGAGCTTGCCGGCCAGCTTGGCGAGGTAGCCGCTCGCGCGCTCGACCGAGTCGTCGGGGAGGCCGTACAGCACTGTCGTGACCCCGATCTCGCGCCACTTCTCGAGCTTCTCGGGTACCGGCCGGAAGTCGAGGACGACGATCTCGGGGTCGCCCGCACGACCGGCGTCGGACCAGATCTGCTTGAGCAACGACACCGACCCCTCGATGTCCTCCTCGCCGGGTGTGGTGATCCAGCCGTCGGCGCTGCGCGCGATCCACTTGAAGTTCTTCTCGTTGCCTGCCGCGCCCACCTGGACCGGGATGTGCGACTGCGTCGATTTGGGCCACGCCCAGCTGGGGCCGAAATTCACGAACTCGCCCGCGAACTCGGCCTCTTCCTTAGTCCAGAGCGCGGTCATCGCCTCGAGGTACTCGCGCAGCATCGTCCGCCTGCGCTTCGGCGGGACGTTGTGGTCGGCGAGTTCGTCCAGATTCCAACCGAATCCGACGCCGAGGGTGACCCTTCCGTTCGAGATGTGGTCGAGCGTCGCAATGGTCTTGGCGAGCGTGATGGGGTCGGACTGCACCGGCAGTGCGACCGCGGTGGCGAGCCGGATGCGTTCGGTGACGGCCGCGGCGGCGGCGAGTGACGTCCAGGGATCGAGGGTGCGCATGTAGCGCTCGTCGGGCAGGGTCTCGTCACCGGTGCGGGGATGCGCGGCGTCGCGTCGAGTCGGGATGTGGCCGTGCTCGGGAACGTAGTACGACGCGAAACCTGCGTCCTCGATGAGCGGGGCCAGGACGTGGGGCTTGAGCCCGCGGTCGCTGGTGAACTGCACGATCCCGAAATCCATGGGGCCCTCCGACGGCGTCGTTCGGTCGTCCGCGTTTTCCGGACGGTTGACTGGACACTAGTCTAGGTGATCGGCGTCACCCAGGCCAGAGGGCATCGGGGGCCTCACCGACTCATCCCTGCGGGTCGGTGGCCAGACCCGGCATGACGAACCGCTCGAGATGGCGTCGGACCTGCCGCGCGTCGTCGATGTCGAGGGCCTCACCCGGGGAGGTGCCGAGGCTGATCAGGACGCGCGCAACCCATTCGGACACCTCGTACGGATCGTGCGCGGGGTGTATCTCCCCGCGGGCGGCGGCCTGTTCGACGAACGGAAACCAGAACGCTGCCAGGTCGGGAACCAGCTTGACGACACCGACACCGGCGCATTCGGCGAACTCCGTGGGTTCCTCCGTGCGGAGTCGGAGCAGCAGCGTGCCCGGGTCGTCGTAGGCACCCCGGCCGATCCGGACGCCGGCGGTGAGTTGCCCGACCAGGTCGGGGATGGCGTCGAGTTCGGCCCGGGCGTCGCGCCAGAACGACTCGGTGAGACGGACGATGGTCGCGCCGATCATGGACGGTTTGTCCGGATAGTGCCGATACAGCCACGCGCGGGACACGCCTGCCGACTCCGCGACCTGCTGCATGGTGGTCGCCCGGATTCCCTTGTCGGCGAGCAGCTTCTGCGTGGCGTCGAGCAGTCGTTCGTGGACCGTCGTGGTCGAGGCCTCGGTCACTGACTCCTCCTGTGGTCGTGGTCGGTGCGCGCCGCGTCCCCACATCCACATGTCTGCTCAGGAGGGCGCTGCGTAGACAGTTCGCGGATTCTGTGTACACGATACGTCTCATCGTGTAGACACAAATCAGATTGTGTCTACATCCAACGGGTCCACCGAGGGGGCAGTGTGCCTTTACCAACCACCGCGATCATCGGCGCCGGTATCAGCGGGCTGACCGCCGGCAAGATGCTCACCGACTACGGCGTGCCGTACACCTGCTTCGAGAGTTCGGACCGGGTCGGGGGCAACTGGGCCTTCGGCAACCCGAACGGTCACAGCAGTGCCTACCGGTCGCTGCACATCGACACCTCGAAACACCAGTTGTCGTTCCGCGACTTCCCGATGCCCGACGAGTATCCCGACTTCCCGCACCACACCCAGGTCAAGGCCTACCTGGACTCCTACGCCGAGGCCTTCGACCTCTACTCCTCGATCGAGTTCACCAACGGAATCGAGCATGCGACCCGACTGGACGGGGGCGGCTGGGAACTGGAGACCCAGGGCGGTGAGCGCAGGCGGTTCGACCTGCTGGTGGTGGCGAACGGCCATCACTGGGATCCGCGCTGGCCCGATTTCCCGGGCGAGTTCGACGGAATCGAGATGCACGCCCACCACTACATCGATCCGCGTACCCCGCACGATTTCACGGGTAAGCGCATCCTCGTCGTCGGCCTGGGTAACAGTGCCGCCGACATCGCCGTCGAACTGTCGTCGAAGGCGCTGGACAACAAGCTGACCCTCTCCACGCGGTCGGGAGCGTGGATCGTGCCGAAATACTTCGGGGGCAAGCCCGCCGACAAGTACTACCGGTCGACGCCGTATCTGCCGACGTCGTGGCAGCGCAAGTTCGTCCAGGTCATGCAACCCGTGACCGCCGGCCGGCCGGAGGATTACGGTCTGCCGACACCGAATCACAAGTTCTTTGAGGCACATCCGACGCAGTCGGTGGAACTGCCACTGCGACTGGGCTCGGGCGACGTGACCCCCAAGCCCAACATCAGCCGGTTCGACGGGTCCACGGTCCACTTCGACGACGGGACCGCCGACGACTTCGACATCATCATCTACGCAACGGGTTACAACATCACGTTCCCGTTCTTCGACCCGAACTTCATCAGTGCGCCCGACAATCGGATCGACCTCTACAAGCGCATGTTCTACCCGGGAATCGACGACCTCGTCTTCGCCGGTTTCGCGCAGGCGGTTCCGACGCTGTTTCCCTTCGTGGAATGCCAGGCGCGGCTGATCGGGGCCTACGCCACGGGTCACTACCGGCTCCCGTCGGTACCGGAGATGCGGCAGACGATCGAGGCGGACATGCAGTACTACACCGGACACATGCTCGACCGCCCGCGGCACACGCAGCAACTCGATCACTATCTCTACGAACACAACATGCGGACCAAGGAGATTCCGGCGGGGATCCGGCGGGCCCACCAGCAGGGGCCGCCGACGTGGGCCGGGGTGGCCGACGATCTGGTCTCGAAGGGAGCATCCGCATGACCATTTCAAATGGTGCGACCACCGTACGCTTCCGATCGTCCGACGCCGACTGCGACGCCTGGTTCTTTCCGGGCGCGGAGTCTTCGCCGTTCGAGATCGACGGCAAGCGCCCCGTCGTCGTGATGGCGCACGGTTTCGCGGGGACCAAGGACTCGGGTCTGGCGCCCTATGCGCAACGGTTCGCCGACGCGGGGTTGGCCGTGTTCGCGTTCGACTACCGCGGCTTCGGGCTGTCCGGTGGCGAACCGCGACAGTCGATTTCGCTGGAACGGCAGGCCGACGACTACCGCGCCGCGATCGGCGCCGCCAAGAAACAGCCGGGAGTGGACCCGGAACGGATCATCCTCTGGGGAGTGTCGCAATCCGGCGGGCATGCGCTGACCGTGGCGGCCGACCGGACCGACGTGGCCGCGGTGATCGCGGTGGTGCCACTGGTCAATGGGCTCGCCGCCGGTCGCGTCGCCTACGCCCAGGTCGGCGGGGCGGCGATCGCCCGCTCGACCGCCACGGCAGTGGCCAGTTCGGTGGGTCGACGGCTGGGCCGGGGTCCGAAGATGTTGCGGGTCGTCGGCGAACCCGGCGACGTGGGCGCCGCGCTGACCGCACCAGGGTTTCTGGAGAGCTACCGCGCGATCGCGGGGCCGTCGTGGCGCAACGAGGTCGACGCCTCGGTCGGTCTCGAGATCGGCTCGTTCCGAGTCGACAAGCACGCCGCGCGCGTCGATGCCCCGGTGCTGTTCCAGATCGCCGACTTCGATTCCGCCGCACCGCCGTACGCGGCGTCGAAGACCGCGTTCAAAGCTCACGCCGAAGTGCGCCACTACCCGTGCGACCATTTCGACATCTTCGCGGGCAACGACTTCTTCGAGCTCTGCGTCACGCACGAGATCGGTTTCCTGCGCCGTCATCTGGCATCGAACGCCGACGTTGTGGAAGCGGCTACGCGATGAACCGGGCGGTCGTGATCGGGGGTGCCTCGGGGATCGGACTGGCCACCGTCGACGCGTTCGTCGGCGAGGGGATGCAGGTGGTGGTGGCCGACCGCGACGTCGAACGTGCCGAGCAGGTGGCGGCGACGCGCGACGGGGCGCGGGCGGTGCACATGGACGTGACCGACGAGGACTCGGTCGCAGCGACTTTCGCCGGCATCGGCGACTTCGACACGGTGGTGAACTGTGCCGGACTGTCGAATCCGGGTGCGCTGACCGAACTCGAACTCGATGCCTGGCGCAACACCGTCGACATCTGTCTGACCGGAACGTTCCTCGTGATCAAACACGCCGGCGCCCGGATCGCCGAGGGCGGATCGATCACCTGCATCGCCTCACTCAACGGCCGCCAACCGGGCGCCGGGATGGGGGCGTACTGCGCGTCGAAAGCCGGTGTGCTGATGCTCGTCGAGGTGGCCGCACTCGAACTCGCCGACCGTCGGGTGCGGGTCAACGCGGTGTCGCCGGGGCTTGTGATGACCCCGCTGACCGAGGGCATCGGCTTCGTACCGGGCCTCACCGAGGACTACCTCGACAACACCCCACTGGGCCGGAGCGGAGAACCCGCCGAGATCGCCGACACCGTAGCCTTTCTCGCCTCCGACAAGGCGCGTTGGATCACCGGTGCCGCCTTCGACGTCAACGGCGGTGCGCACCTGAAGCGCTATCCCGACGTGCTCGGCAAGGTGCGGGCGCTGGCCGGCGAGGCCTGACGCTGACGGCCTCCGACGTGGTCAGGCTTTCCGCGGTAGCGGTGCGCCCACCTCGCCCGAGTCGCGGCGGAGGACGCGCAGCGATCCCTCCGCCCGCACCTCGGTGAACTGTCCGGTTTCCAGTGCCTGGCAATAGATCTCGTACGGCGGGCGGCCGCCGTCGGCGGGGTCGGGGAAGACGTCGTGGATGAGCAGGGCCCCGCCGATGCGCACCCACGGCGCCCAGCCGTCGAGGTCGGTCTGCGCCGCCTCCATGCTGTGGCCGCCGTCGATGAAGACGAAATCCGCCGGTCGGCCCCAGACCTTAGCGGCGACGGCCGACGGGGCGAGCAACCCGACGACGGTGTTGTCGAGCCTGGCGTCGAACATGGTGCGGCGGAAGCGTGCCGAGGTGTCGAGCGTCCCGGTGTGTGCGTCGACGAGGGATTCGTCGTGGTACTCCCAACCGGGCTGGTGTTCCTCGGAACCGCGGTGATGGTCGACGGTCACGATGACGGCGTCGTTCGCTTCGCCGGCCGATCCCAGGAAGACGGTGGATTTCCCGCAGTAGGTACCGATCTCCACGCCGACCTTCGTCGAATCAGGTTGGGACAGATATTCTCCGGCGATCTCGAAGAGCGTCTGGGCCTCGTCGAGCGGCATGAATCCGGGTGCCTCGTCCGCGACGCGGAGGCGGTCGGGGGAGGGTGCGTTCGGCGACTGTGCCGCAGGTTGTGACATGGCATCAGATCCTATCGGGTGTGTGACGGTCGCCGCGTAGGGTGAGCCGTATGAAAGCTCAGGTACTCACCGCAGAGACAGGCCCGTCCGGACTCGAGTTGCAGGACGTTCCCGATCCCACCCCGGCCGACGGCCAGGTCGTCGTCGACGTGAAGTCGTGCGGCGTGTGCTTCCCCGACGTGCTGATGAGTCAGGGCAAGTACCAGCTGCGCGTGCCGACGCCGTTCACGCCGGGTACCGAGGTCGCCGGCGTGGTGCGCTCGGCTCCCGAGGGTGCCTCGGTGAAGGTCGGGGACAAGGTGCTCGTGGCGTCGATCGTCGGCGGATTCGCCGAACAGGTCGCGGCCGCGCCCGAACAGCTCCTGCCGCTTCCCGACGGGCTGTCCTTCGAGCAGGGCTCGGCCATGGGCATCAACTACCAGACCGCCTTGTTCGCGCTGAAGACCCGTGCGCACACCCAGCCCGGTGAGGTGGTCGGCGTGCTCGGCGCCGCCGGCGGCGTCGGGACCGCGTCGATCATGGTCGCCAAGGCGATGGGCGCGAAGGTCATCGCCATCGTCCACCGGAAGGGTGCCGAGGACCTGCTGCGCAGCGCCGGGGCCGACGAGATCGTCCAGCTCGAGGAGGGCTGGGGTACCAAGCTCAAGGAGATCGTCCCCAAGGGCGTCGACGTGATGATCGACCCGTCGGGCGGCGAGGTGTTCGACGAGGCACTCCGTCAGGTCGCCCCCGATGGCCGCTACGTCGTGGTGGGCTTCGCGGCCGGTGGCATCCCGACCGTCAAACTCAATCGAGTCCTGTTCCGCAACATCGCCGTCGTCGGGGCCGCGTGGGGCGAGTACGTGCGCACCCATCCGGAACTGAATCTGCCCGCGAAGCTGCACGAAGAGCTGTCGAAGATGATCGCCGACGGGATGGAACCCCAGGTCAACGTGACCTACACGCTGGATCAACTGCCGGAAGCGTTGACCGATCTGGCCGAAGGGCGGATTCTGGGGAAAGCGGTGGTCAAGATCGGCGAGTAGGCCCTCGGCGGGTCGGCCGGTTGCGAGGTCGCATCGCCTTCCGCCCAGCGCGTCCGTCATCGAAGGGATCTGCCATGTGCCGCAACATCACCGAACTCCGCGGACTCGAACCGCCGGCCACCGAGGACGAGATCGAGGCGGCCGCGCGGCAGTACGTGCGCAAGGTGAGTGGAGTTCGCAACCCATCGCCGGCGAATGCGGAGGCCTTCGAGGCCGCGGTGGTCGCCGTGACCGCGGCTACCCGCACGCTGCTCGACGTCTTGCCCGAGCGTCGTCAGCCGCCGAAGACGGTGCCCCCGCTCCGGCGCCCCGAGGTGCAGGCGCGGATTGCCGCTCGGGGCTGAGGAGTCCCACACAGGTTCAGCAGTAGGTATCGCGAGGCGATACCTACTGCTGAACTCGTCCTGAGGTGGTGGAGCCTACGAGCCGGCGGCTTCGTCACTGCCGGTGACGATCATTTCCGCGAAGTCCCACAACAGATTGTCGAAAGCCTCGATTGCGTAGAAGATTGCAGACAGCATGATATTTCCCGCTTTCACTTCGAATTCGACAGTGGACGCAGGCCGCAACAAAGGCGCACGTCGGCGGCCCGTGGGATAGCGGGATGGGTGCCAGATGATCAAGAGGGGGTTGATTTCTGGCGCGGTGAAGAAATGATGTTACAAATCCCGAATCCCTGTATCATTGGTAGCACGCGAATCGTTTTCCGACAAGCAATTGGCAAATTCCGATAGAGAAGTATCGGCGTCGACCCCACGCAAGTGTCCCCGATGATCGGCGTGAGATGGCCAGGCCGACGGTGGCCTCCGCAGCGCGCCTCGCAGGCGCCCCGTGACGACGACGATCCCCAGCTCAACCGGGTTAAACCCACCGGCGAGCAAAAATTTGGGACACCTCCTGCGCGTGGGGATAGTGTCGACATGGTGTCCAACCACCGATCCCATCGCGCCCGACGGGCCGCGCCGCGCGCCGTGCGCGTCGTCGCGCTGGCACTGACGGTCGCCATCGTCGGCCTGCTGACCATCCTCGGCGGACCTGCGCCACGAGCCCAGGCGGCTCCCGCCGACAGCTGTGCGCCCGCTGGACTCGCGTCGGCCTCGGCCGCGCCGGTCAACCTCGCCGCAGCCGATCAGGGCGGTGAGGACCGCTACACCACCAAGTCCACCACGCCGCTCGACCAGATCGACGTGAGTCGTCTCGAGTTGCTGTCGCCCGGCAAGATCTCCGTCGGCACGCTGTCGGACGCCGGACCGAGCATCTGCGTCAACGGCGCGGGCGACTTCACCGGCTTCGACAACGAACTCCTCAAGGCCGTCGCCGTGAAGCTGGGTCTGCAGATCGAGTTCAACGGCACCGAGTTCGCCGGCCTGCTGTCCCAGGTCGCCAACAACCGCTTCGACGTCGGGTCGTCGTCGATCACCACCACCGACGACCGGCGCAAGACCGTCGACTTCACCAACGGCTACGACTTCGGCTACTTCTCACTCGTGGCGCCGACCGACGGGGCGATCAAGGGCTTTGGCGACCTCTCCGACTCGACGCGCATCGCCGTGGTCCAGGGCACCGTCCAGGACGACTACGTCGTCAACACCCTGGGCCTCGACCCGGTGAAGTTTCCGGACTACGCCACCGCCTACGCCAACCTCCGGAGCGGTCAGGTCGACGCCTGGGTCGCACCGTCGCAGCAGGCGGAGGGTGCGGTCCGAGAGGGCGACGGCACCGCGATCGTCGAGAACACCTTCAGCGTCAACAACTTCGTCGCGTGGGCCGTCGGCAAGAACAAGCCGCGGCTCACCGAGGCCCTGAACTCCGGACTCGACGCCATCATCGCCGACGGCACGTATGCCGACCTCTACGTCGACTGGGTGCCGCGCGAGCTACCCGAGGGGTGGAAGCCGGGCAGCAAGGCCGCGCCCGCGCCCGAACTCCCCGACATCGCCGCCATCGCCGCCGAGAACGCGGAGAAGGCGGGCCCGGCCGAGGAGACCGCGCCCAAGAGCACCCTGGAACAGCTCGGCGACACCTTCTTCAACTGGGATCTCTACAAGGAGTCGTTCCCGGAGCTGATCAAGACCGGGCTCGTGAACACCTTGATCCTGTCCGTGGTGTCCGGGGTGCTCGGCACCATCCTGGGCATGATCCTGGCGCTCTGCGGCATCTCCCGGTCGCGGTGGCTGCGCTGGCCGGCGCGCGTCTACACCGATATCTTCCGCGGACTGCCCGCCGTCGTCGTCATCCTGATCGTCGGACTCGGTGTGGGCCCGGTGGTCAAGGGCATCACCGGCAACAACCCGTACTGGCTCGGGGCGGTCGCCCTGGCCCTGCTCGCCGCGGCCTACATCGGCGAGATCTTCCGGTCCGGAATCCAGAGCGTCGACGACGGGCAACTCGAGGCCTCGCGGGCCATCGGGTTCAGCTATCGGCAGTCGATGCGTCTGGTGGTGGTGCCGCAGGGCGTGCGGCGGGTGCTCCCGGCGCTGATGAACCAGTTCATCAGCCTGATCAAGGACAGCTCGCTGGTGTACTTCCTCGGGTTGCTGGCCAGCCAGCGGGAGCTGTTCGCGGTCGGCCGCGACCTGAACGCGCAGACGGGCAACCTCTCGCCCCTCGTCGCCGCGGGAATCATGTACCTGATCCTCACGATCCCGCTGACGCACCTGGTCAACTACATCGACCGGCGCCTGCGCACCGGACGTCCCACCGACGTCCAGGACGACCCGCTGCCCCCGACCGTCGTCGAGAAGGGATAGGTCCATGCCTGATCTCAACAAGTCCGAGACCGACACCGAGGGCTCCCAGACGCCGGGCTCCCGGACGCCGAGTGCGACCGCCACCCGGACGGCCGTCTCGCTCACCGGCACCGACCTGCACCTGTCCTTCGGCAAGCACCACGTGTTGCGGGGCGTCGACATCCAGGTCGACGCCGGCACCACGACGACGGTCATCGGACCGTCGGGCTCGGGCAAGTCCACTCTCCTGCGCGTGCTGAACCGGCTGCACGAACCCGACCAGGGCGACATCCTGCTCGACGGCCGGTCGGTCCTGAAGGACAACCCGGACGAACTCCGACGCCGGATCGGCATGGTGTTCCAGCACTTCAACCTGTTCCCGCACAAGAGCGTCGTCGACAATGTCGCGCTCGGACCGCGCAAGCTGAAGGGGCTGAGCAAGGACGAGGCCCGCGAGGTCGCGCTCCGTCAGCTCGAGATCGTCGGGCTGACCAACAAGGCCGATGTGCGCCCGGCACGCCTCTCCGGCGGCCAGCAGCAGCGGGTGGCCATCGCCCGTGCGCTCGCCATGACCCCCGAGGTCATGTTCTTCGACGAGGCGACCTCCGCCCTCGACCCGGAACTGGTCAAGGGGATCCTCGCGCTCATGGCCGACCTTGCCAGCGAGGGGATGACCATGGTGGTCGTCACCCACGAGATGGGCTTCGCGCGCAACGTCTCCGACAACGTGCTGTTCATGGATCACGGTGCCGTCGTGGAGACCGGGCGTCCGGAACAGGTCTTCGACGACGCGACGTCGGATCGGCTGCGGGCGTTCCTGTCCCAGGTGCTGTAGGCGCTCGCCCCGGTCAGCCGATCCCGAAGAGCCTGGAGCCGTTGCGGTAGAACACGTCTCGGAGCCACTCGGCCCCGAGGTCGAGGCGGATGATCGCCTCGAGGGCGTGGGTGTAGCCGTAGGGGATGTTCGGGAAGTCGCTGCCGAACAAGATCTTGTCGCCGGCGTCGGCCAGTCGCGGCAGGTAGTCCGACGGGAACGGGGCGTCCTCTTCGGCGAAGTCGGTGAACGCCATCGTGGTGTCCAGGCGCACGTTGGGGTACTCCAACGCGAGGTCGAGGAACGCGGTGTACTCGGGCATCCCCATGTGCGCGACGATCAGTGGCAACGACGGAAACCGGTGCAGCAGTTCGCGGATGGGGTCGGGTCCGGTGTACGTCCCCGGGGCGGGCCCGGAACCGCAGTGGATGATGACCGGAACCTGGGAGTCGGCGATCTGCGACCACACCCCGTCGAGCAGCGAATCCGTCGGGGCGAAGTCGCCGACCTGGATGTGGCATTTGAAGACCTGCGTGCCGGCTTGGATGGCGCGGGAGACGTAGGTGTGGGCGGACTCCTCGGGATAGAACGTCGCCGTGTGCAGGCAGTCGTCGTGGTTGGCGGCGAAGTCGTGCGCCCAGCCGTTCAGCCACTCGGCCATGTTCGGTTTGTGTGGATAGACCAGGGACGAGTAGGCCCGCACCCCGAAGTCGCGCAGGGTGGCGACGCGGACGTCCTCGTCGGCGCGGTAGGTGATCGGCCACTCCCGTCCGACCAACGGCCCGACGGCATCGAAATAGGCCCACACCTTGTCCATCACCGGTCGCGGCATGAAGTGGGTGTGGACGTCGACGATGCCCGGCAGGCCCAGCTCGGCAGAGATCGCGCGCACCTGCCGCGCCTCGTCGGTGCTGAACGGCTCGGGGGCTTCGGGGACGGCACTGTTCACCCGAGTGACCGTACGCCGGTTGCGCGGGCGGCCGCGAGTGCCGATCAGCCGACCGTGGACACCCCGGGCGCGATCAGCACCTTGCGGTGGTCGTTGGGCGCCGAGAGCTCGCGGACGACGCGATCGGTCTCGTCGAGCCCCACGATCCCGCTGACCAGCGTCGACGACCCGATCGCGCCCTTGTTCAACTCCGCTGCGGCGGTGTCGAACTCGCGCTTGGTGTAGTAGGAGACGAAGTGCATGGTGATCTCCTTGACGACTCCGGCCACCGGCATGAACGTGTCCGGGCTCAAGCAGACGCCCGCGATGACCACTGTGCCGTGGGTCGCGACCGCGTCGAGGGCGGACGCGATCATCCCCGGCTTGCCCACGCACTCGACGACCACGTCGAAGCCCGATTCGACCTGGGCGGGGAGTTCGTCCGGAGCGCACACCGCGGACGCGCCGAGATCGAGTGCGGCCGCGCGCCTGCCCGGCGACGGGTCCGAACACACGAGTTCGGTGGCCACGCCGCGGGAGAGCCAGTGCAACGCCGCGAGGCCGACGGGACCGGCGCCGAGGACCAGCACCCGGTCGCCGGGCCGGACGGACGCGCGGGTGACGGCGTGCAGACCCACCGCCAGCGGCTCGACCAGCGCGCCGTCGACCGGGTCGATGTCGTCGAGTAGGACACTCTCGGCGGCACCGACCACCGCGAACTCGGCGAGTCCGCCGGGTAGGACGCCGAGTCCGAGGGTGCGCGCAGACGGGCAGCGGGCGACGTCACCGGTGAGACAGGCGCGGCACCGATGGCACCCGATGACCGGCATGGCGGCCACGGCGTCGCCGACCCGGAAGGCGTGGGGGACGTCCGGGTCCGCGGGCCCGATGCCGACGACCTCGCCGGCGAACTCGTGGCCCATGATCGTGCCGGCCGGGAGCAGCGGCGCGGTCGACAGGTCGGAACCGCAGATCCCGTTCGCCGCGACCCGCAGAACGAGTTCGCCGGGTCCAGGCGTCGGATCCGGACGGTGCTCGACGACGAATCCGCCTGGGCCGAACTGTCCTGGGCCGAACTCTCCTGGGCCGGACTCTCCTGGGCCGGACTCTGCGGGGGCGGTAACCGCGGCTCGCATCAGCCCGCCGACCAGCGCACCGACGGGACGTCGACCGCGGAGCGGGGCACGATGAACACCCCTTCGGCCTCGCAGGTCACCCCGTCGGCGTCGGAGATCGTGCCGCGGACGATGCGTTTGCGTCCGTTCTGCTCGGTCACCGACGCCTGCGCGACCAGTGCGCCCAGGGGCGTCGGTCGCCCGTACCGGACGGTGAGGGTGCCGGTGTAGCACGGCCCCTCGACACTGGCCGCATTGCCGAGGACGTGATCGAGGACCATCGCGCACACCCCGCCGTGCACCTGACCGGGCGGCCCCTCGTAGGCCGCTCCCAGCGTGAACTTACTGCGGACCCCGTCGGCGACATGCACCACGTCGAGCGGTGGCGCGAGCGCATTGCGCACGCCGATGACCGCATTTCCCCAGGCCATCCCGGTGTTCTCGCGGGTGTGTCGCACCCCGAAGGCCCCGTCCATCTGGCTTCTCCGCAAATCGGCCACCACGTCGGCGATCCGTCGGCGCGCTTCGTCGAGGTCCTCCTCGGCGACCTCGGTGCGGATCACCGCGTCGACGAGGTCCCGGACGGTGTCGGTGAGAGGGGTGTAGACCGCGCGGCGACGCGCGACCTCCGCTTCGGAGATGTCCTCCAGGATGAAGTCCATAAGGCTACCGATCAGTCAGTTGTGGCATGGGTAACGAAGTGTGGCGACGCAAAGTAGAACGTGTTCTAATTTAACCACTAGAACGTGTTCTCATTTTGCGGTTCCGAGGACATCGACCCCGGTCGGACATCTGGCTCCGACCGATCCAGCGGTGATCCGCGCGAACCGCGAAATCGATCCCACAGGAGATGGACCGATGAGTGCCGAGACCTTCGACCTCACCGCACGCGACGAGACCTGGGTGAAGCGGGTGCTGCCCGTGCTCAAGCTCGTGGCCAAGACCTACTTCCGCTCCGAGGTCCGGGGCATGGACAAGGTGCCCGACGGCGGTGCCCTCCTCGTGTCCAACCACTCGGGCGGTCTGATGGCCTTCGACGTCCCGGTGATCAGCGTGGCCTTTGCCGACGAGTTCGGGGCGGACCGGCCGTTGTACACCCTGGCCCACGACCTCATCTTCACCGGATCGGGCAAACAGATCTTCGGAAAGGTCGGGTTCCTGCCGGCTCACCCGAAGAACGCGGTCGCCGCCCTGCGGTCCGGCGCGGCCACCATCGTGTTCCCCGGCGGGGAGTGGGAGGCGCTGCGGCCGAGCAGCCAGAGCGCGACGATCGACTTCCACGGTCGGACCGGGTACATCCGCACCGCACTCGAGGCGGGCGTCCCGATCGTCCCGATCGTCACCATCGGGGGCCAGGAGACGCAGCTGTTCCTCAACCGCGGTGACACGCTGGCCCGGATACTGCGGCTCGACAAGCTGATCCGCACCGACACCGCTCCGTTCGCGCTCGGCTTCCCGTTCGGTCTGACCGCGCACCTCCCGCCGAACATCCCGTTGCCGTCGAAGCTGGTCACCGAGGTCCTCGACCCGATCGACATCACCGCCGAGTTCGGCAACAACCCCGAACACGACGAGGTGGACCAGATGGTCCGCAAACGCATGCAGCACGCACTGGACGACCTCGCCCGCAAGCGCCGATTCCCGGTCATCGGCTGATCACCAGGAGACGACGGTGATCTCGCAACTCCGCGATCGCGTCACCACACAGATGTGGCTCGTTCGCACCCTCGTCCGCAGCGGCTTTCTCGGTTCGCTCCGGGTCGATCGCTATGTCCGCATGGGGCTCAACCTCCGTCGGCACGGCGGCGCCTCGCCGGTGAGCGGGATCGGCCTCGCCGCGGCGCGCGACCCCCACGGACTCGCCCTCATCGACGAGGCGGGACAACTCACCTGGCGCGAGCTCGATGCCCGCTGTGACGCGCTCGCCGTCGGTCTGCGCGATCTACCCGGCACGACCGTCGGCACCGTCGCCATCCTCTGCCGCAACCACCGCGGTCTCATCGAGGCGCTCGCCGCGACGTCCCGGCTCGGTGCCGACGCGGTACTCCTCAACACCGGGTTCGCCGGACCCCAGCTCGCCGACGTCCTCGAACGTGAACAGGCAGACGTGCTCATCGCCGACGACGAGTTCGACACCGTCGTCGAGGGCGCGGCGCAACGACTTCCGGAACTGCGGCGCATCCGTGCATGGACGGAGTACGAGTCGTCGCAAGGTGTCACCGTCAACGGACTGATCGGCGCGAATCGCGGCGCGCGACCCGCGCGGCCCGATCGTGCCGGCCGGATCGTGTTGCTGACCTCGGGAACCACCGGAACGCCCAAGGGTGCGCGCCGAGGCGGAAGCACCGACGTGGCGTCCCTCGCCGCGATGCTCGACCGGATTCCCTGGCGCGCAGGCGAGTCCATCGTCATCGCGGCCCCGGTCTTCCACGCATGGGGTTTCGGGCAGGTGGCCATCGCGGCGACGATGACGTGCACGATGATCATGCGCCGTCGCTTCGATCCCGTGGCGACGCTCGACATGGTCCGCGACCACGGGGCCACCGGCCTCGCCGTGGTTCCGGTGATGCTCGAACGCATCACGGACCTCCCCGACGACGTCCTCGACGACCACCCGATGCCGACACTGCGCTTCGCCACCGCGAGCGGATCGCGGATGCGCTCCGACGCTCTCGTCGCATTCCTGGACCGGTACGGCGACGTGGTCTACAACAGCTACAACGCCACCGAGGCGGGTCTCATCACCACCGCCACCCCAACCGATCTGCGCACCGCGCCGGAGACCGCCGGGCGGCCGCTCGCGGGTACGAGTGTTCGCATCCTGGACGACGACGACCGCGAGGTCCCCGTCGGCGAGGTCGGGCGCATCGTGGTCGCGAACAACTCCGGGTTCGACGGTTACACCAGCTCGGACACCAGGGCATTCAGCGACGGACACATGGTGTCGGGCGATGTCGGCCGCTTCGACGAGAACGGGCTGCTGTTCGTCGTCGGCCGCGACGACGAGATGATCGTCTCCGGTGGGGAGAACGTGTATCCCCTCGAGGTCGAGTTGGTCATCGGGGCTCTCGACGAGGTGGTCGAGGTCGCGGTGACCGGGGTCGACGACGACAGGTTCGGCCAGCGTCTCGTCGCCCATGTGGTGCGAGCACCGGAGGCCGAGATCGGCGCCGAGGACATCCAGCGGCACGTGCGAGAACAGCTCGCCGGGTTCAAGGTCCCCCGCGACGTCCACTTCCTCGACGAACTGCCGCGCAATGCCACCGGCAAGATCCTCAAACGCGAACTCCCGTCCGCCCCGTCGACCGAACGAAAGGTGAGCTGAATCATGCACGCTGTCAAGCAGATCGACCGCTCCACCGGTGTTCTGGACGCCGAACGGATGTCCGGTCCCGACGCGCTGATGCTGAACATGGAATCGGCGTCGACCCCGATGCACACACTGAAGGTCGCGGTGCTCGACACCTCCCGTCGTGGCCGGCCCCTCGATCTCACCGAGATCGCCGACGTCCTGCCCGACTACCTCGGCATGTTCCCGCGCGCGACCCAGCGGCTCGCGTGGGCTCGCGGACACGGCGCCCGTCCCTTCTGGGTGCACGACAACGACTTCGACGTGCGCCGGCACCTGGACGAGCGTTCCGCCGCCGCACCGGGGGGACGTGCCGAGCTGGACGCGATCCTGTCCGAGCTCGCCGTCCGGCAACTCGATCGGAGTCGGCCGCTCTGGGGACTGACCCTCGTGCACGGTCTCGCCGGTGGGCGGCAGGCGGTCGTCGTCCGCGTCCATCACGCCGTCGCCGACGGTCTCGCCGCACTCAACACGTTCATGGCCGCGACCGCCGGTCCGGATGAGCGGGTCGAGCAGGCGCCGATCTCCGCGACCCGCATCGAGCACGACGACGACGAGCTCACGCGCGCAGCGCGTTCGGAATCCTGGCGTATGGTTCGTCGCCTGCCGTCGGCAGCGTCGGCACTGGCGCGTGCGGTTGTCGCGAAACGCCGGGCCGGCGATGCCGAACTCATCCCGAAACCCCTGACGGTCCGTCGGACGAGTTTCAACGCCCGCAGCGGCGCCGAACGCGTGTGTGCGTCCGGCGACATCCCGCTCGCCGCCGTCCAGCGACTCGCGCTGGCCACCGGAAACACCGTGAACGGGGCTCTGCACGGTGTCATCGCCGGTGCGATCCGGGCGGAACTCATCGCTCGCGGCGAGGAGCCGGGAGTGTCGGTCTCGATCTTCGGGGTATGCAAGGACCTGGCCTCCACCCGTGTGCACGGCAACGAGATCGCCACCGCGATGGCCTATCTCAGGTCGGATCTGGCCGACCCGATCGAGCGGATCGCGGCCACCGGTGAGAGCTGCTCGGCGACTGTTCGATGCCGGCGCGAGGTCGGCTTCGATCTCACCGACGCGCTGGCCACCTACACCGGACGGCTCGGCCCGACCTTCCGCGGTCTGGCCGCGAATCGCGCGCCGCTGGTGATGAACAACATCACCACCGCCAACATGCCGGGTCCGCGCACCACGCGGTGGGTCGGGGACATCGAGGTCGTCGACTGGATCTCGTTCGCGCTGGCCATCGCACCCGCCGACGTCAACCTCACCACCTACAGCTATGCCGGCAGGCTCAGCATGGGCCTCATCGCGACACCGGAGTCGATGCCCGACCCGGCCGGCTTCTTGCGGCGGGTGGCCGACGCGGTCGCCGAGGCCGCCGATGCGCTCGGACGGACGACCGCCGACGAGGACGAGAACAGTACCGCGATGGCGCAGGAGGCGAGTTGATCGACTGGGAGTCGGGAGCAGCACGACTGGGGTTGTTCGCGAAAGTGCTGCCCCGTGCGATCGGCAGTTCGCGTGCGGCCAGCCGCGGGGATCCCGCGACGGGCGTCCCGCCGGCGGACTGCGGTCCGCGGATGGTCGGGGAGACCGCCGTCGACGAGCTGTTCATCGCGGTCAACTCGGTGATCCGGGACATCCCGCCGATCGACTTCGTGGAAGACTGCGTCGACCGATGTGTCGGTGTCGCAGATGAACTGGCTGCCCTCGGTCCGTCGCGAGTCCACCTCGACCCCGGCCCACCCGGCATCGTCTCCCGCAACCGGAAGACCTTCGGGACCACCTCGTTCGATCACATCGACTACTCGGTGGCGGTGCCGCTCCCGGAATCGATCGCCGCGGCCGACCCCTACGCCGACGGGATCGCCTCGGTGCGGGTGCTGTCACGACGACGCGCCGGTCGCCGCTGGTTGATCTGGGTCCATGGGGCGGCTCAGGGTCGGGCCGACGATCTCTACGCGTTCCGCGCGGCCAACCTGTACAACAAGCTCGGTTACGACGTGGTCTTCCCCGTTCTTCCGGCCCACGGCTCGCGGCGAGTCGAGAAGGTGGCCTATCCGGGGTTCGATCCACTGGTCAACACCGTCATCACCATCCGGGCGATCGCCGAGATCCGTTCGCTCATCACGTGGATCGAGAGTCAGGAACCCGCCGACATCGCGATCGCGGGCACGTCGCTCGGCGGACCGATCGCCGCGATGGTCGCCTCGATGGACCCCCGTATCAGCTCGGTGCTCGCCGTCGTGCCGATGCTGGAGATGCATGCCACCCTGGCTCATCACATGGAGCGCGGCGGGTCCAAGGGGCGCCATCTCGCGTCGTTGATGCGGAGCGAGCCGGTTCGTGCGGTCTCGTCGGTCATCAACCCACTGTCCGTGGAGCCGGTTCCGACACCAGAACGCCGCATGGTGGTCGCGGCGCTCAACGACCGGGTGACCTCCGTGACCGCCGCCCAGCAGCTACACAATCACTGGGGTGGGAAAGTCCACTGGTACTCCGGTAGCCATGTCGGACACGCCATCTCGGGCAGTATCCGACAGGCCACCGACGAATTCTTCCGCGCCGCTCCGCCCCCGCGGTCCGACAGCGAACCGGGCCTCCGTTCGCTGATGTGAGGCAGCGCTGACCTCTTCTGCTCCCTAATCCGAAAGAACGCCCTGCCCCTGCTCAGGGAGCAGTAGTTGGGCTCGCACCTCAGGGGGGTGGGTTCGTTTCGCTCGCACCTCACGGGGTGCTGTGATACCCCAGTTCCTCCGCGCGTCGAACCAGTGCGAGATTGCGTTCCCAGGATGCGTCGACCGGGTCGTCGGGATGGTGTGCCGACGCCCAGGTGCCGTACACATTGGTCCACACCCCGAACCGGGGCCCGGTCACGAGTTCGCTCCCGTCGCGGGACGCTGCAGCCAGGAGTCGAGTTCGAAGTCTTCTTCGATGCTGCCCTGCTCGACCAGGAATGCCTTGGTGCCGGTGAGCAATTCGACGGCGCGGGCCGGGAACGGCTCCTCGGAGTAGCCCTCGGGGTTGGCGGCGGCACGGACGGCGGCTTCGGGTGCCTTGGAGTTGCTGAGCTCGAACTGGAGGTACTCCTCCCAGTTCGCCTTCGCGTAGCGGACCGACGACGCGTGCAATTGCTGCCACGTCGCGGCGAAGTCCGGGTTCTTCTCCAGGAACTGGTCACTGCTGACCGTCACGCTGGTGCCGGCCAGATCGGGATGGTCCCGGTAGACCGAGTCGACCAGGTGAAATCCCCTGCCTTCGAAGGTCTGCAGCGCCACCGACGGGATGACGCCGGGCAGCGCCGCTCCGTCGATCTCACCGGAGTTCAACGGTGCCTCCTGATCGGCCGGATACAGGTGGATCAGGTTGGCGGTGATGCCCTGTTCGGCCAGTGCGCCTTGCAGATAGCGGTCGATGTAGGACCCCTTCGGCACACCGATGTTCTTGCCCGCCAGGTCGGCCAGCGAGCGGATCGACGGGTCTTTGGCCACCACGCCGGCATCGTTGTCGAACTGGTTGATCGACAGCAGGCGGGTTTGTAGTCCCGAGCCGCGGGCGACGAGGGCCGGGGTGTCACCGTAGCTCGCCACGTCGAGGCGTCCGCCGATGAGCGCCTGGTTGAGATCGGGCCCGTTCGGGAAGTTGAAGACCTCGACGTTGTTGACACCGAGCGGGGCGAAGGCCTCGAGCAGTTCGCCTCGACTGTGGGCGAAGCCGACCGGACCGGCGATCACGTTGCTCGAGCCGATGACGCCGATCCGGAGTGTGTCGATGACCTCGCGCTGCGCCGACGACGCGTCGTCGGAACCGCACGCGGCCACCGCTGCGATTGCCACGCCCGCCGACAAGAGGGCGAGGGCGCGTCTGATCCGGCGCAGCGGTGATCCGAAAGATGATGTGGTGGGCATGAGTTCTCTGTTCTGGCGATCTGAAGGGATGAACGGGGTGAGCCGGTCAGTCGGCGTGTTGCTCGACGAGCCGGGGTGGCGGGTCTCCATGCGGGATCGGGGGCCCGACCGCGGTGAGGCTTCCTGGTGCGCGCCCCTTGCCCCAGCCGAGCCGCTCCCGGTAGCTGCCGATCAGCTCGAGCGGCAACGATTCTCGGGTGCCGAGTGGGGACGACTCCGGGCTGACGTAGAGAGCGTCGGTGGGGCAGTACGCCTCGCACATGAAGCAGGTCTGGCAGTCGGACTGCCGTGCGATGACTGGTACGCCGTCGGGTCCGGTGTCGAAGACGTTGGTGGGACAGGCATTCACGCATTTGTCGCAGGCGATACACGCCGACGCGACGACGAGCTCGATCACGCGGGAATCCTGACGGCGAGCCGAGGGGCCGGGTCTGGCCGGCGGACAGCCGATCCGGGTGCGGCGACCCAGACATCGCCGAGTCCGCCGGTGCGGACGTGATCGCCCAGTGCCGGGTCGAGCTCGGGGTGGTCGGCGCGCTTGCTCATCCCGCGGGATTCGGTGCGGGCGAGTGCGGATCGGTAGATCCACCGTCCGACCGCGGTGATCGCAGCCGCCTCCCGCGCGCGGACGCGCCCCGCCGGTGTGCGGGCGCCGTAGGCCGGGCCGGAGACCTCATCCCACAGCGAGTCCAGGGCGTTCAGCGCCGGACCCATGCGGTCGCCGTGACGCAGGTAGTTCTTCTCGAAGGGGATCAGTTCGCCCTGTGCGGCGGTCACCACCTCGTCGGGTGTGATCCCGCTCCGGGCGGAGTCCAATCCGACGGTGCCGGCGCCCGAGAGCCGATCGAGTGGGGATGCCCCGCCCGCGTCGCGGGCCGCTCGTGCCGCGGCAGCGCCTGCGAAACTGCCCGACGACATCGCCCAGGCGGAGTTGTGACTGCCGCCGCCGGTGAAGCCACCGCAGATCCGCTCGCGGGTGGCGGCGTCGCCGGCCGCGTAGAGACCCGGGACGCCGGTCCAGCAGTCCGCGTCGACGATGTCGATGCCACCGGTTCCGCGAACGGTGCCCTCGGCGAGGAGATCGACCTCGAACCGGTCGGTGAACGGGTTGATGCCCCGGCGGTCGAACTGGAGGAAGAAGTTGGGTTGACCCTGGCGCATCTGTGCCGCCACCCGCTCATCGGCCCGGTCCAGCTGTGCGTAGACCTTCTCCTGCAGCAGAGTCCGTGCGATCACCGACCGCCCCTTCGTCGATCCCGCACCCTCGACGATGCGTCCGTCGGCGTGGAAGAAGGTGGCGTAGCCGTAGTACGCGGTCTTGGTCACCGTGGAGCCTTTCGGCACGATCGCGTACGCGTTGGCGAACTCCATCCCGGAGAACGAGGCACCCACCTCCGCCGCCATCAGTGCGCCGTCGCCGGTGTCGACGTTGCTGCCCAGTGCCTTGGACAGGAACGCACATCCGCCCGTCGCCACGACGACCGCGCCGGCCGAGATCCGGAAGTCCTGGCCGGTCTGCCGCTGGTGTCCGGCGGCGCCCCGCACGGCGCCCTCGCTGTCGGTGAGGAGTTCCAGGACGGGGGAGTGATCGAGGATCTGTACTCCGCGGCGTCGGACCCACGCGCGCATGCGACGCATGTACTCCGGGCCCTGTACACCGGTGCGGATGGGCTCCCCGGTGTGCTCGTCGATCGGGAACGGGTAGCGACCCTCGGTGCCCAGCCGGTGCATGTTCGCGTAGGTCCTGTCGAGAACCCGGTCCATCCAGGCGTGGTCCGCGAGATACCCGCCGAGGGCTTCGCGACTCGCCTTCGCCGCCGAGCGCTTGTCCGGGTCGGGGGCGACGTACCAGACCCCGGTCCCGGCAGGGGCCGTCGTACCCGACGCACCGCAGTAACCCTTGTCCACGATGATCACCTCGGCTCCGGCGTCGCGAGCGTGGATGGCGGCCCAGGTCGCGGCGGGACCACCGCCGATCACCAGCACGTCCGTGGACAGGGTCAGTACGTCAGACATGGGTGAACTCCCGGGGTGTCGTTGTCGGTGTCGTTGTGGGGCCGGTGGATTCGGCGTCGGTTCCGCCGACGCCGAGCCCGGCGAGCAGTTGCGAACGGAGGGCGACGAATTCGGGATCGGTGACCTGGCGTGGGCGAGGTAGATCCACGACGATCTCCTGTGCGATCCGGCCGGCCCGCAGGATCAGCGCGCGATCCGCGAGCAGAAGGGCTTCCTCGACGTCGTGCGTCACCAGCAGTGTTGCCGGACGGTGCGCTTCCCACAACCGGGCCACCAGGCGTTGGGCATTGATCCGGGTCAGGGCGTCGAGCGCGCCGAACGGTTCGTCGAGCAACAGCAGGTCGGGCTCCCGGACGAGTGCGCGTGCCAGCGCGGTGCGCTGGGCCTCGCCACCCGAGAGCGTGGACGGCCAGGCGCCGGACTTGGCCGCCAGCCCCACCTCGTCGAGTGCGCGGAGCGCGCGGGCCTCGGTGTCACCGCCGCGCCTCCCGAGCGCGACGTTGCGCCACACCGACATCCAGGGCATGAGTCGGTGCTCCTGGAACACGATCGCCTTGGCCGAGGGTGCCTCGATCGTGCCGGTGAAACCGCGGTCGAGCCCGCCGATCCCCCGGAGAAGGGTGCTCTTCCCGGAACCACTTGCTCCGAGCAGCGCGACGAACTCGCCCCGGGCGATGGTCAGATCCACGCGGTCGAGAACCCGCCGGCCGTCGAACTCGCGCCCGGCCCCGAGGACGCGGACACCGTCGATTCGATCTGCGGACATTCCACTCACCTACCTTCGAATCCGTTGCGCCACGACAGGAACCGACGCTCGAGTCTTCGCACGCCGATGTCGGTGAGCAGTCCGAGTACCGCGTAGATCACCAGGACCAGGAAGATCTGATCGGTGCGTAGGTACTCCTTGGCGTCGTTCATCAGGAAGCCCAGACCGACCGGGGTGGTCTGCATCTCCGCGACGACCAGGACAAGCCAACCGATGCCGAGCGCCTGTCGTAGCCCGACGAAGATCTGCGGTAGTGCGCCCGGCAGGACCACGTATCGCACGAGTTCGAAACGCGTCAGCTCCAGCGATTCGGCGGCTTCGATGAGCTTCTGGTCCACGCCCCGGATGCCGGCGAGGAAGTTGAGATAGATGGGGAAGATCGGGGCGACGATGATCAGGGCGATCTTGAACGAGTCGCCGATCCCGAACCAGATGATGAAGACCGGGACGAGGGCCACGGCGGGCATCATCCGCAGCACCTGGACCGGTGCGTTGACCAGGTCTTCGGCGACCTTGAAGAGGCCGGCGGCCGCGCCGAGCACCGCGCCGATGGCGATCCCGAGCGCCAGTCCGATCGCGACGCGCCGCCCCGACGCGGCCAGATGGGTCCAGAGTTCACCGGTGCTGATCAGTTCCCAGCCCGCCTCGACCACCTCGGTGGGCGCGGGGGTGGTCGCGCCGAGCCATCCCCGCGCGCCGAGCTGCCAGATGACGACGACCAGGATCAGGCCGATGGACTGACGGAGCGTGCGTGTGGCGGCGTGACGGGAGAGCCGTCGCCGACGTACTCGGGCCGCCGGGCCGCCGGACGGCACGTCGACGGGCCCGGCCGCGGACGGGGCGGGGGCGACACCGACGGGTGTCGTGAGTTCTAGAGTCATCGAAATCCGCCTGGGAGAGGGCTGGCAGGACTTCTGGGACGCTACTGAGAACTCGACTCCACCGGCACCGTTGGAGTCATGGTGATTTTCAAACCGCCGCGCGCCGAGACGAATCGGCGGACGGTCAGTTCGGGATCAGGTCCGGATTGGCGTCGGCGAGCAGCTCGTCACGGTCCTCGGCGAGGACGAATCCGCCGGCGATGGCGGCGTCAGCAGCGTTCCGGTAGTGCTTCTCGTATTCGTCGCGCGTTCCGTACCGGGCCGCCAACGCGTCGGCGGGGACCGGGAATGTCGTGCCGAACAGCAGGCAGATGCGGGAGACGGGGTCGGCGACGATTCCGCTGAGGACCTGGGTCGGTGCGTCGACGCACGGCGTCCGGACCCCGCCCCGGACGTTGCCGATGTCGTCCAGCTCGAACACGGGGTCGGCGCCGTCGATGTCCCGGAGGGCCAGCGGGTCGGCTGCCGGCGGCGGATCGCCACCGTCGGCCCAGGATCGCAGGTGCCGCAACGCAGCCCGCAGGACGAAACGCTGCTGACCCCGGTTGACGGGGTCGGGGCAGCCGAGGAACTCCTCGAAGTCGCCGACCTGGTGCAGGTCGGCGTGGGACGTGCCCGCCATTTCCCACACGCGTAACCGGTCGGAATCCGGTTGCCGCGCAGTGTGATAACGGAAGTTGGTCAGGACGTCGGTCTCGGTCTGCACCACGAACACCGGTGCGTCGAGGTCGGTGCGGATCGTGGTGGGCTCGCGCCCGAAGACTGTCGCCACGTCGATGGCCGAACCGACCTCGCCTGCGGGCAACCCGGCGGCCGCGCGGCTGTGGATGAGGTATCCGTCGAACGGCGCCGCATCCGGGCCGATGGCGTTCACGTAGGTCGTCAGGGCCATCGCCGACTGTGATTCGCCGATCGCGAGCACGGTGGCGACCGTCAGGCCCGCGAGGGGATGGTCGGCCCCAGCGGTGTCCCGGGCGGCGCGTCCGATCGAGCTGAAGATGTCGTAGCAGTAGGCGTCGCCCGGATGGTGGAGTCCGGCATACCGTTCCGGGTCCTTGGCGGCGAGACTCTGCGGCGCACCGGTCGCGACGCCGACCGAGCCCGTGCCGCCCTCCACTCCGACGAACTGGGCCGAGACCCCGATCCAGGCGTGCCCGGAACGGACCAGTTCAGCAGCCACATAGGAGTATTCGGGGGCGGCGTCGGCGCCACTGCTGACGTTCAGCCACTCGACGACAACGCAGCCGCTGAACGTCGCGGGCTCCGCTGGGCGTCGGACGACGACCCGGGTCGTGAACTCGGCGGCGGATGCGGGCGGGTCCCCGACGATCTTCTCGGCCACCCCCGACGCCGCGTACTCGATGTCGGTGTATCCGGCCGCGGCGAGGTCGGGGAGGGGAGAGGCGCTGAGCAACGAACACCCGTCGCCGCCCTGTAGGACTCGAAACCGCATAAGTCGACTCACTTCTTCTTCCGGTGCTGCTTGATCACCTCACCGAACATGAAGTGCATCTTGGTGCCCTGCGGCCAGCCGACGTAGTAGCAGAGGAAGAGGCTGATCTCCTCGAGCTGCTCTGGGGTGAGCTCTCCGTTCCCGAGTGCGGCACCGGCCTGGATCTCGGCGACGTCGATGTTGTTGCTCGCGGCGAGCGCGCCGAGCAGGAGCAGCCGGCGGTCACGGTTGGACAGACCCTCCCGGGCCCAGACGTTGCCGAACACCTGGTCGGCGGTGTGCGCGAAGTAGTCGCCCGGACCGTCGCTCACCTCCCAGCCGTAGACCTCCGACATCTTGGCGAGGCCGCGCCTGCGCGCCTCGTCGGGTGCGTCGTCGGAGATGTGGGAACGGGTCATGCTGGTTCTCCTTCGAGGTGGGGGACACCGAGCCCGGTGGCCAGGTTCTGCAGCGCGAGCTGCCCGAGGGGCAGGTCGACGCCGAGTTCCTCACCGAGTGCGAGTGCGAGCGTCAGGTCCTTCTCGCCCAGGGTACGGACGCCGGTGAGGATTCCGTACCAGGGATCGTCGCGCTCGACGGGAGCGGTGGTGTCGCGCAACATGATCGCCCCGGCCCCACCGGTCACGGCGTCGGAGTGCCGAACCACCTTGCCGAGCTTGGTGATGTCGATGCCGGCCGCCTCGGCCAGTCGCGCGGCCTCGGTGGTCGCGGTGAACGAGATGAAGTGGAGGAGGTTGCGCGCCAACTTCATCCGGGTACCCGCGCCGACCTCGGGCCCCGCGTGGACCAGCATGTCGGCGGTGAGCGCGAACGGTTCCTTCAGCTTCTCGTACGCGTCCCGCGGTCCACCGACCATGATCGCGAGACGGCCCGACGCCGCACCCATCGCACCGCCGGAGATCGCTGCGTCGAGCAGTGTCACCTCGCGCGCCGCGCACAGATCCGCCAGTTCGACGGCGGTCTCCGGCGCGATCGTCGAGTGGACGGTGATGACGGTGCCCGGGCGAGCTGCCGACAGCAGGCCGTCCGGACCCGCGACCACGGTTCGGACCTGCGCGTCGTCGAGCACGCAGATGCCGATGATGTCGGCCGACGCGGCGAGATCGGCGAGCGATTCCGCAGCGGTGGCGCCTTTCTCGACGACCTTCGCGACGGCGTCGGACGACAGGTCGAACACCGTCAGCCCACCCGCCCAGGCGGCCAGGCTCCCGGCCATCGGCCCACCGATGTTGCCGAGTCCGACATACCCCAGACGGATGGGGGACGACTCGCTCATGAGCGGATGACCTGGCCGCCGTCGACGTTGAAGATCTGCCCGGTGATCCACCCGGCTTCGTCGGACAGCAGGAACAGGCACATTCCGACGAGATCCTCGGGAGTGCCGAAACGCTTCAGCGGCAGCCGGTTCACGATGTCTGCGACCATCTCCTTGGGCGTCGTGCTGCGGGTCGCCTCGGTGTCGATGGGGCCCGGGGCGATCGCATTGACGCGGATGTTCTGCCCGCCGAGTTCGGTGGCCAGCTGCTGGGTCAGGCCGTTGACGCCGACCTTGGCCAGCCCGTAGAAGCCGCTGTACAGCCATGCGGCGGTCGAGGACTGGTTGACGATGGCGCCGCCGCCGTTGGTCATGTGCGGGTAGACCGCCCGGGTCACGTTGAGCGCACCGTCGAGGTTCACGCTCATGAACTTCTTGTAATAGTCCCAGGGCACGGTGATGAGGAAGTCGAGTTTCATCCCGCCGTAGATCGCGGCGTTGTTCACCAGACCGTCGATCGAACCGTAGGCGTCGACGGTGGCGGTGGCGAGCGCCTTCGCCGAATCCTCGTCCGCGACGTCGGTGCTGACGTACAGTCCGCCGATGTCGGCCGCGACCTGCTTGCCCTTCTCGTCGGCGAGGTCGGCGACCACGACGTTCGCGCCCTCCGCGGCGAGGGCACGCGCATAGGCCTCGCCGATCCCGCCGGCGGCGCCGGTGACGATGATGGTCTTGTTCTCGAAACGCTTGGAACTCATTGTCCTGCTTTCTGTGTGGATGATGTGCCGACCCTTCGAGGCTCGCTTCGCTCGCACCTCAGGGAGCGGGGGGATCTGCTCCCTGAGGAGCGGGGTGGGTGGCCTCTGCTCCCTGAGGTGCGAGGAGTGGGGTGGGTGGCCTCTGCTCCCTGAGGTGCGAGGAGCGGGGGTGTGGCCTCTGCTCCCTGAGGTGCGAGGAGCGATAGCGCGAGGCTTCTGCTCCCTGAGGTGCGAGGAGCGATAGCGACGAGCCTCGAAGGGTCACGCCGGGCGGGCGACGGCCTTGGTCTCCAGGTACTCCTCGAAACCGGCGACACCCATCTCGCGGCCGATGCCCGACTGTTTGAAACCGCCGAACGGGACGTCGGCGGAATACCAGATGCCGCCGTTGACACCCATCGTCCCGGTGCGAACTCCGTTGACGACCTTGTTGATCCGGTCCTCATCGGTCCCGTAGACCATGCCCGACAACCCGTACGGCGAGTCGTTGGCGATGCGGATCGCGTCGTCGTCGCCGTCGTGGGGGATGATCACGAGCACCGGGCCGAAGATCTCTTCCTGCGCCACCCGCGCCGAGTTGTCCAGACCCGAGATCAGGGTCGGTTCGACGAAGAATCCGGCGGGCCTGTCGGCGGGACGGCCGCCACCGATCTCGATGGTGCCGCCCTCACTGGTGGCGAGTTCGATGTAGGACTCGATGCGCTGGCGCTGCCGGGCCGAGATGACCGGTCCGCAGATGGTGCCGCCGTCGGTCGGGTCCCCGGCGGGCAGGCCGGCCATCGCGTCGCGGGTGGCCGTGATCGCCTCATCGAGGCTGCCGCGCGGAACCACGAGACGCGTCGTGATCGCGCACCCCTGGCCGGCATGGGTGACGACGTTGAACGCGGCCATGGCGCAGGCGGATCCGATGTCGGCGTCGTCGAGGACGATGAAGGCCGACTTGCCGCCCAGCTCCAGGAACACCTTCTTCAGCGACTCGGAGGCGGCCGCCATCACCTTCTTGCCCGTCGCGGTGGAGCCGGTGAACGAGACCAGGTCGACGCGAGGGTCGGTGCTGAGCTGGGCGCCGAGCTGATGGTCGGTCGAGGTGACGATGTTGAGGACGCCCGGCGGGAAGTCCGTCTCCTCGGCGACCACCTTGCCGACGAGCGCCGCACACCACGGGGTGTCGGGCGCGGGCTTGAGCACCACCGTGCACCCGGCGGCGAGGGCGGGTCCGATCTTGGCGAAGTTGATCTGGTGCGGGAAGTTCCACGGGGTGATCGCGCCGACGACGCCGACCGCCTCCGAGCGCAGCTCACGGTGGTTCTTCAGTCCCATGGGTTTCGCGGTGCCGAGGTCGCGAGTCCACTCATAGCTCTCGGCGAGGTCGGCGAAGTAGCCGAGATCGGTGACGGGTCCCTCGAACTGCGGGCCGTGGGTGAGGAACGACGGGCATCCCACCTCGGCGATGGTGAGCTCGCGGAGCTCGTCGCCGTGGGCGAGCAGTGCGTCGCGCAGTTGACGCAGGCAGCGAGCGCGGAAGGCGTGATCGCGCGACCAGTCGGTGGTGTCGAAGGCGGTGCGCGCGGCCGCGATGGCGGCATCCATGTCGGCCGCGGTGGCGTCGGCCGCCTGCCCGATGACCTCCTCGGTCGCGGGATTGACGACGTCGAAGACGCCACCGCTCCCGGGGGTGAGCTTGCCGTCGATCAACAGATCCGACGCGGATTCGGGGCGAAGAGGCATGAGCTGGAACTCCATCTGGACAGGTGTCTGGACTCGCGTTCAAACCTAGTGTAGCGTGGCTCACATGTCCAGCCCCGTGTCTCAGGAATCCACCCGCCGCAGGCTGACCCAGCAGCAGGCGGAGACGGTCACACGCCTCACCGATGCCGCGGTCGACGTGCTGAACGCCGAGGGTTTCGACGGTCTGACCGTGCGGTCGGTGGCCAAGATCGCCGGGGTCGCGCCGGCTACCGCCTACACCTACTTCTCGTCGAAGAGTCACCTCGTCGCCGAGGTGTTCTGGCGTCGCCTCTCGGCCGGGGTGCTCGAACCAGATTCCGGTGCGACGCGCAGCGAGCGTGTCGCGCAGGTGCTCCGCGAGGTCGCGCTGGTCGTGGCCGGCGAGGGGCAGCTGGGTGGTGCGGTGACGGTGGCCCTGCTGGGCAGCGACCCCGACGTCGAACACCTGCGCGTGCGGATCGGCGCATTCATCCGGCGTCGTCTCGCCGCCGCCCTCGAAGAGGACCCGGAGAACCCGGGCCCGCTGCTCGACGCCCTGGAGATGATCTACTCCGGCGGCCTGGTCTACGCCGGTATGGGGCACATGACCTACGAGCAGACCTCCGAACGTCTTGTCGCAGCCGCACATCTACTGATGGAGAAGTGATGACCGAAACGACGGCGGTGTCGGGGATGGAGCACGAGCTCCCCTTCGACCCGTATGCCTATGGTTTCCACGAGGATCCCTACCCGACCTATTCCCGTCTCCGCGCGGAGGCGCCGGTCTACTACCACGGCGGGATGAACTTCTGGGCGCTCGCCGGACACGCCGACGTCCGTGCCGCATTCCGTGACACACAACGACTCTCGAACAGCTGGGGCGTGTCGATGGACCCCTCGGCGTACGGTCCCGACGCGCACAAGTCGATGTCGTTCCTCGCCATGGACGACCCCAAGCACATGCGTATCCGCAAACTCGTCTCCAAGGGCTTCACGCCTCGCCGCGTCAACGAACTCACCGGCCGGATCACCGCCCTCACCCATCAGCATTGGAGCAGATGTCTCGACAAGGGCGAGTTCGACTTCGTGCACGACTTCGCCGCCCTGCTCCCGATGGACGTCGTGTCCGAACTGCTGGGAGTGCCCGAAGCCGATCGCACCCGGCTGCGCCACCAGTCCGACCTGCTGTTGCATCGCGAGGACGGCGACCTCGACCTTCCCGAGGCGGCGGTGTACGCGTACATCGAACTGCACAAGTACTATTCGGAGCTCATCGCCGACCGTCGCAAGAACCCCGGCGAGGATCTGGTCTCGGCCCTCATCGCGGCCGAGATCGACGACGACGAGACCGGTGAGAAGACGAAGCTCACCGAGGACGAGATCGTCGGGTTCATGGTCCTGATGGTGGTGGCGGGCAACGAGACCACCACCAAACTGCTTGCCAACGCCCTGTATTGGGGCTGGCGCAATCCGGACGAGATCGCCAAGGTCTTCGCCGACCCGGAAGTCGTCGTCCCGGACTGGACCGAGGAGACGCTGCGCTACGACAACTCGACGCAGATCGTCGTGCGGCGGGTGATCGAGGATGCCCCTTATGGCGACTTCGTGATCCCGGCGGGCGACCGCGTACTCCTGCTCGTCGGTTCGGCGAACCGCGACGTCGAGGTGTTCGGCGCCGACGCCGGCCGGTACGAGATCGGCCGCGACTGCGCCCAGTCCCTGATGAGTTTCGGCCTGGGCGCCCACTTCTGCCTCGGGGCGCACCTCGCGCGCCTCGAGGCCAACATCGGCCTGACCGAGGTGATCAAGTCGATCCGGGCAGTGGAGATCGATGCCGACAAGGCGGTACGGGTCCACTCGGTGAACGTGCGCGGCTTCGCCGAGCTCCCGGTGAAGGTGACGGTGCGCTGATGGCTTTCCGTCCTCATCCCGAGCGCCGACCGGTCTTCGTCGCGGGCGCGTCGTCGGGAATCGGCGCCGCCACGGCCGAATTCCTCTCCGCCGCGGGCCATCCCGTCGCCCTGGCCGCCCGCCGGGTGGAGAAGCTACAGGAACTCGCCGACAAGATCACGGCCGCCGGCGGCGAAGCCGTCGCGGTACCGTTGGACGTCACCGACGAGCAATCGGTGGTGGATTGCGTGGCGAAGGCCGAGGCGGCGCTGGGGCCGCTGGAGATCGTCGTCGCCGGCGCCGGTGATCTCGCAGTCGGTCTCTCCTACGAGACCGGCACCGATCATTTCGCCGATCAGATCAACATCCACCTCACCGGCGCGTACCGTATCTACCGCGCCGTGATCGGCGGCATGATCGACCGTGCGCGAGGCGATTTCGTGTTCATCGGGTCCGATGTCGCCATCCACCCCAGGCCGTGGTCGTCGGCCTACGTAGCCGCGAAGTCCGGTATCGACGGACTGGTCGCGACCATCCAGCTCGAACTCGAGGGGACCGGTGTGCGGGCCGGGGTCGTCCGTCCCGGACAGACCCTCACGGGCATGGGGATGAACCTCGACCCGAAGACGACCGAGAACATGCTCAACGACTGGATCACACACGGTCTGGCCCGCCACGGCAATTTCCTCTCGCCCGAGCACATCGCACAGGCCGTCGCGGCCATGGTGACCATGCCGCGCGGAGCGCACATGCGGTCGGTCGAGGTGGAGGCCGAAGGCGCGGTCAGCGACAAGAAACGACAGGCAGTACAGGAGAAGGGGACGGATGGATGACCGCCATCACCGAATCAGGCCTGAAACAACCGAATCGCGTCTCGGGTGGCGAGGGCGAACACGGACATCTCGACGAACTCGCCACCGACCCGATCTCGCTGTTCTGGCGCGTCCGTGAGGAATGCGGTGACGTCGGCATGTTCCAGCTCGCCGACCGCGAGGTGGTGCTCGTCTCGGGATCGGCGGCGAGCGAGGAGTTCTTCCGCGCGCCCGAAGAGGACCTGGACCAGGCTGCCGCATACCCGTTCATGACACCGGTGTTCGGTGAGGGCGTCGTGTTCGACACGAGTCCCGAGGAACGGTCGAAGGCGATCCACAACTCGGCGCTCAAGGGCGCGCACATGAAGCAGCACGCGGTGACCATCCCCAACGAGGTCGAGCGGATCATCGCCGACTGGGGGGACGAGGGAGAGATCGACCTCCTCGACTTCTTCGCCGAGCTGACCCTCTACACGTCGTCGTCGTGTCTCATCGGACGGAAGTTCCGGGAACGGCTCAGCGGACACATCGCCCATCTCTTCCACGACCTGGAAAAGGGCACGGACCCGATCGCCTACGTGGATTACAAGGCCGACATCGAGAGCTTCCGCAAGCGTGACGAGGCCCGGGCAGAACTGGTCGAGTTCATCCAGGGCGTGATGGACGAGCGGATCGCGAACCCGACCGAGGACAAGGAAGATCGCGACCTGATGGACGTCCTCGTCCAGGTCGGCTTCGACGCCAACACCATCACCGGCATGTTCATCTCGATGATGTTCGCGGGCCACCACACGACGTCGGGCACCGCCGCGTGGACCCTCATCGAACTGCTGCGCAACCCCGACTACATGCGACGCGTGTACGAGGAGCTCGACGAGATCTACGGCGAGACCCCGCCCGGCGAGCGCCCGGAATACACCTTTGCGCACACCCGTCAGATGCCGCAGCTCGAGAACGCGCTCAAAGAAGCGCTGCGGCTGCACCCGCCGCTCATCATCCTCATGCGCGTGGTGCAGAACGACTTTCACGTCGAGGACTTCGAGGTGAAGGCCGGGCAGTCGATCGCCGTCTCGCCGGCGATCTCCAACCGGCTGCCCGAGGACTTCCCCGAGGCGGACACCTTCGACCCCGACCGTTACGACAAACCGCGGCAGGAGGATCTGGTCAATCGCTGGACCTGGATCCCCTTCGGCGCAGGTCGTCACCGTTGCGTCGGTGCGCAATTCGCGATCATGCAACTGAAGGCCATCTTCTCGGTGCTCTTCCAGAACTACGAGTTCGAGATGTTGCAGCCGCCCGAGAGCTACCGCAACGACCACTCGAAGATGGTGGTCCAGCTGCAGCAACCCTGCCGCGTCGCCTACCGCAAGCGTCAGGACGCGTGATGCGCGTCGAGGTGGACCTGGACCTCTGCCAGGGACATGGGATGTGTGAGCTCGAGGCGCCCGAGGTCTTCGCCGCGCACACCGATCATGTGGAGATCCTCGACGCGACCCCCGACGAATCCCAGCGCGCCGAGGTCGAGGCCGGCGTGCACTACTGCCCGACTCAGGCCCTTCGGATCATCGAGGACTGAGCTCCGACCACGTCGCCCACGCAAGACCCGAACGATCGAATAAAGGTGGAACACATGTCTTTTGACCGTGCCGAACTCGACGAGATGAAGGAGCGGTGGCTCGCCGCCAACATCGAGGCCGAAAAGTCGGGGGACTGGAAGCCCCTGGCCGACTTTTACACCGAGGATGCCACCTACGGGTGGAACTACGGCCCCAACAAGGATTTCATGGCCGTCGGCCGCGAGGAGATCCGCGAGCTCGCCCTCGGACAGGAGATGGAGGGTCTGCAGGGGTGGGAGTACCCGTACCAGGCCTGGGTCATCGATGACCAGACCGGCGACATGATCGGGCTGTGGAAGCAGATCTACGAGGGCACACGCGACGACGGCAGCCACTACGCCCTCGAGGGCATCCAGGGTAGCTGGTTCAAGTACGGAGGAAACTTCCAGTTCCGTTGGCAGCGTGACTTCTTCGACTACGGCAACGTCTCGGCTCTCTTCATCGAGATGATGAAGAACAACGCGATGAGTGAGCCGATGCTCAAGCGTGTGGAGAAGTCGGCGCCGGGTAATCTGCCGGGTTGGTACGACTTCGGCAAGGCCCCGGTCGCGTTCTGGTGAACTGACATGACTTCCACAGCCCCGACCTACCAAGGTCTGAGTCAGGATCAGCTCGCCGTGCTCGTACCGGAACTGCTGCTGTCGGGTCAGATGATCGACCGCAGCGGCATGGCGCATCTCATCAGCGCCTTCGGCCGGGACGTGATGGGCAAGGTCGCCATCGAGGAGTGGATGGCCGCGAGTCCGGTCTACACGCATCGCATGCGCACGGCCCTGGGTATCGACGGCGACGGTGTCGAGGACATGTTCAAGTGTCTGCAACTCGACATCGGTGCGCCACCGCAGTTCATGGACTTCCGATACCGCATCGACGACGAGTACCACGGGTCGTTCGTGCTCGATCACTGCGGCGCGCTGCTCGACGTCGAACCCCTCGGCGACGACTACGTGACGACCATGTGTCACGACATCGAGGACCCCACCTTCGATGCGACGGCGATCGCGACCAACCGGCGCGCACGAATCCGTCCGGTTCATCGCCCCCCGCGTCGACCGGTCGATCGCACGCCGCACTGTGAGTGGACGGTCACGATCGAACCGGATCGAGACGAGCTGCCGCTGCCACCGGATTCGGTCGACATGTTCGAGACGAGGGCCGGTCAACTCGTCCTGTCGGCCATCGACACCACGGAGACCGACGGCTGGGTCGACTACCGCGGCCCGCTCGTCGAGGATCTGCAGTTCGCGGAGTGGTCGACGTCGGCTCTGGTGCGGGTCGCCGAAGAGGTTGCGCTGCAACACCAGTTGTTGTCGCTGGGCTTCCTCGTCAGCCTGCGCAGGTATGCCGAGAGCGAGGCGCAGACCACCGAGATCTTCCGCAAGCAGCTGATCGGCATCGCCGGACTCGCTGCCGACCGGATTCGCGTCGCGCTCGATCTGTCCGCCGACGCCGCAGGTCTCGCCCAGGTACTGGCCCTGCATCCGTGTTTCGGTCCGACCCAGTACACGGGACTCACCGCAGAGGCCGACGGGGACACGGTCACCGTCCGAATCCCCCGGGAGTCCGATGCGATGACCGACGGCGGTTGGACGTCGATCCTCGATATCGACCACGTCGAACCGTTGCAGGCGGCGGCGACCGCCGTCGATCCGTATCTCGTCGTCGCGGACGTGACCGAGGCCGACGGCGATCTCGTCGTCCGGATCACCAAGGCGGACACGCCGCAGAAGGAGTACGGCGAGGTGGCCGTCGCACGCTTCAGCGGGGGCGCGAGTTTCGAATTCGTCGACCGCGGGCGGTCGATCCCGATCACGCCGGTGGGCAGCTCGGCGTGACGTCGGGCGGCGGCTGGTCACCCGGCGGCGCGGGACTGGGGGGCCGGGTCGCCGTTGTCGCAGGCGCGACCCGCGGTATCGGACTGGCCGTCTCGTATGCGCTGGCCGGACAGGGAGTCTCGGTCGTCGTCAACGGTCGTGACGGACAGGCCGTCGACGACACCGTCGCCGAGATCCGCGGCGGCGGCGGATATGCCGTGGGCGTTCGCGGGTCCGCGGGTGACGACGGAGTGGCGCAGGCGATGGTCGAGGCGGCGCTGGCGGAGTTCGGTGCCCTCGACATCGCCATCAACTGCGCCGGCATCGCCGAACCTCCCGGTTCGACGGTGCTGACCATCGCTTCCGACGAGTTCTGCGAGCAGATCGACGCCCACCTGATGAGCGCCTTCCATCTCCTACAGGCCGCGGGGAGGGTGTTCGTCGAACAAGGATCGGGGTCGGTCGTGCTCACGGGTTCGGCGGCCTCGCTCGGAATGTTCGGTGGCAGCGGCTATCCCGCGGCGAAGGGCGGCGTCAACGCACTCGCCCTCGCCGCGGCCGCGGACCTCCGGGATCATCACGTACGCGTCAACGTGGTGATGCCGGGAGCGAAGTCGAGGCTGTCCTCCGGCGACGACTACGTCGCCCACATCGAAGGACTCCATCGTCGCGGAATCCTCGACGACCCCACGCGCGACGCGGCGCTCGATCCCGCCCCGCCCGAGTACGTCGCCCCGCTGTACGTGTTCCTGGCCAGTGACGCCGCCGAGCACATCACCGGCGAGATCTTCAGCGCTGCCGGTGGATTCATCGGCCGGTTCGAGTCGCAGCAGGCGAGTTTCGTCGCTTACCGCGACCACAAGGGCACCTCGCCCTACAGCCTCGACGAACTCGCCGGCATCCTGGCCGGGCCTTCCGGTCCCTGAGATCGATCGCGTTCGTCCTCCCTGAGAAGCGTGCGGAGCTTGCGGAGGGCCACCCCTCTGCTCCCTGAGGTGCGAGCGAAGCGAGCCACGAAGGGCTCGCAAGGTGCCCCACCAGGCCCTTCGTGGCTCGTCGACCTCGACGCGCTCCTACGTCGCTTGCTCGGCCCGGCGGCTTGCGCTCGTCGCACCTCAGGGACCAGTGCTTTTGCGGTTCTTGGGGATTGGGGAGCAGGGCGGGTTGACTCGCCCGCTGACCGAGCTCGTCGAGGTCACCAAGTGGCTTCGACTCGGCGCCTCGACCTCGACGCGCTCCTTCGTCGCTTGCTCGGCCCGGCGGCTTCGCTCGGTGCCGGCTCAACCAGCGGGGGTGGAGCCGGCTCAACCAGCGCGGCGGGCGGCGCGTCGTTCGAGCCAGAAGCGGGCACCGTCGGCGATGGCCTCGGTCACCGGGCGTGGATGCCATCCGAGGTCGCGTTCGGCCTTGCCGTGGTCCATCTCGGACATGAAGTGCATCAACCGGACCGAGGGGATCGTCAACTGCACCGGCTTGCGCGTCAGCGCCCCACGGGCGGAACCCACCGCCCCGAAGGTGTACAGCGCAGCGCGGTCGAGAACGACGCGCGGGGGCTGACGATCCGCGGTCGCGGCGGCGATGGCCACGATCTCACCGGTGTCGATGGACCGCTCGGAGACGATGTAGCGTTCGCCGACCTCGCCGCGGTCCGCCGCGAGGAGCAGCGCCTGCGCGGCGTCGTCGATGCCGACCGACTCGGCGCGACAGCCGCGGACGGTGAACGGCAACTTGCCCAGCGCCGCACCGGCAACGAATGCGCCGTGGGGAGTTGGTTGCCAGTCGCCGGGTCCGTAGGTGTTGGCGACGCACATCGCGAGGGCGGGTACCGCGTCGTCCTGCGCTCGACGCAGCACCAGGTCCTCGGCGGCCACGCGACTGCGCACATAGGCGGGAGCCCGCGCGGCCCAGTTGAACACATCGTCCTCCGTCGCCCGACGGCCGTTCACCCGCCCGATGGTCGCCGCGGTGCTGGTGAACACGAACTTCCGCAGTGGCATCCGGGCTGCGACGTCGAGCACCGAACGCAGGGCCTCGACGTTCGTCCGGTACAGCGGTGCCGGATCGCGCAACCAGGCGCGCGTGTCGACCGCGCAGTGGAACACCACGTCGCAACCGGTCATCGCCCGCGCGACGGCGTCGGCGTCGAAGAGATCGCCCGTCACGTGATCGACGCCGAGACCGGCCAGGGTCCGGAGGCCACTCGTGGGCCGGGTGAACACCCGCACCTCCTCGCCCGCGTCCACGAGCTGCCGAACGAGATGAGAACCGAGAAACCCGTTGCCCCCGATGACCAGTGACGGCACGGTTCACAGCCCTCCGGGTGCGAGATCGTCGATCGCGGCTGCACTGCGGGACAGCATCGCATCGAACATCGCGTTGCCACGCTCGGTGGGTTGTGCAGCAGCGGAGCCGAACACGATGATCAGCGGCGCCTGGATGAGGTTGCCGACGTAGTCGTCCCAGCAGTCGTCGAGCGTGTAGTCGCCGACGCCGGCGGTGACCAACGCCCGATGATACGAGGCGACGATGCCGCGCTCGTGCCGGCGCCGGTCGTCGGTGGTCAGACTGGTACTCAGCAGGAAGGCGATGTCGCGCAGCGGGTTACCGGTGGTGATCGTCTGCCAGTCGATCACCGTGACCTCACCGGACGGGCCGAACAGGACGTTGTCGACCCGGAGGTCGCCATGGATCAGGGTGGCATTGTCCAGCGGGGCGACCAGCCACTGGCCGGCTTCACGGACGAGCCAGTCGACCGCTGCCGATGACGGACCGATAGGGGAGAAGCGTTCGCGGTAGACCTCCGCCATCGGAGCGAGGATCGACTCCATCACCTCCCGGTCGGCGTCGGTGGGCAACGGCATCTCGGCCAGCAGGGTCGGATCGTTCCACCGGGGAGCGTGGAGACCAGCAGTCGCCACGGCTACCGCCTCGGCCTGCGCGGGTGTGCAGCCGGCGATCTGATCGCCCTGCACGGCTGCGCCCATGTCCTCCAGCAAGAGTACGAACTCGGTGCCGCGATCGGAGATGGTCGCGGCGAAGCAGTCGGGCATCGGCACCGTGAACGACGCGGCGAGGTCGCGATAGAAGCGCACCTCGTTGCGGAACACCCCCGATCCGAACTCGCGCTGGTCCGGAGACCCGGTCGCAAGCTTCGCGATCATGGTGTCGGGCAACGTCGCTGGGCTGTCATGCCCGAGGTGGAGGCGATAGGAACCCGCCATCTGCCCGGTTCCCACCGGTTCGGCACCGACCGACTCTACGCTGACGTCGTGACCGTGAGAGCGGAGGAATGAGGTCAACCACGTCGGGGTGAGTTCGTCTATGCAAGTCGGGATTCCGACGGTGTCCGGCACGGGCACGCCCTTTCGATCGAGCTGCGCGGGCCGGGCCGATGTGACCGGGCTCACCCAGGCCGCTGATCGGACACTACCGAGGAATTGGACTGGTGTCCAGGGAACCGGCGCGGCGGTGTGCAGCTGTGCGGGCCGGCCGCGCCGGGCGACCTTGCGAACAGCAAATCCATTCCGCCACACGAAGGATGGCCGTCGGCTAGGCTGCGCGCAGACGCGGCGGCCGGACTCGTGGCCGCCGGGACGAGGAGAGCGCGAGTGAGTACCAGACTCGACGGGAAGGTCGCACTCGTGACGGGCGCGGCACGGGGCCAGGGACGCAGCCACGCGGTGCGGATGGCCGAGCAGGGTGCCGACATCATCGCCATCGACATCTGCGATCAGATCACGACGGTCAATTACGCCATGAGTACCCCGGACGACCTGCAGCAGACCGCGAAGATGGTCGACGCGACGGACAGTCGCGTGATCGCGAAGATCGCCGACGTCCGAAGCCGAGACGCTCTGCAGGCCGCGATCGACGACGCGGTGGCGCAGTTCGGCAGGCTCGACATCGTCGTGGCCAACGCCGGGATCAGCCCGCTCGGGCCCGAGAGTCCTTCGGTCACCTGGCTGAACACGGTGTCGGTGAATCTCGGTGGGGTGATCAACACCCTCGAATTGTCCTTGCCGCACCTCGAAGCGGGTGCATCGATCGTCTGCATCGGTTCGATGGCCGCGTTCATGCCGTCGTTCGAGTCCGCGCAGGCCGGGCCGGGTGCAGGCGGTTACGGCCACTCGAAACGAGCGGTGGCGCGACTCGTCAACGACCTCGCCCGGCACCTGGCGCCGAAAGGTATTCGCGTCAACGCGATCCATCCCGGCAACGTCGACACCGCGATGGTGCATCACGACGAGATCTACCGGCTGTTCCGGCCCGATCTCGAGAAGCCGGTCTACGCCGACGTCAAGGACGTCTTCGCATCGTTGCACGCGATGCCGGTGGACCTGCTCGCGCCCGAGGATGTCACGGAGGCGGTCCTCTACCTGGTGTCCGATGCCGCCCGGTACGTGACCGGTCAACAGCTCCGGGTCGAGGCGGGCGCATTGCTCAACTCGGTGCCGCCCGGCGTGCCCGACTGACGGTCACTGAACCGATGGTCCCGCAACCGAACCCGGGTTCACTGGCAGAGTCGGCATGGCGGGTCGTATCGACCGGTACGCCGTCAGCACCGACAAGAGTTCCGACGGCGCGGCGCCGTGCATGATGACCGAGTCGACTCCCAGGTCGAACTGGCGCGCCACGGCGGCCGCGCACTGTTCGGCACTGCCGACCGCGCTGTCGGCGACCCATGACGCCGGGATGACCTCGGCGAGCCGGGTGAGTTCGTCGGCGGTGGCAGTGGCGTCGATCGGCCCGCGGGCGCCGGCGAAAGCCGGACTCTCTCTGATCCGTTCGAGATCGTCCCGACGCCATCCGTTGGCCCGCATCAGGACATCCGGATATCCCTGGAGATAGGTCGCGAGCCGGCCGTACAGACGGCGCAGCCGGTCGTCCTCGTCGAGTTGGTCGGGCACGGTGGCCAGTACCGACCAGATGCGCACTGAAGCGGGGTCCCGGCCGGCCTCGGCGGCCGCCGCCCGGACGGTCTCGACCGCGGCGATGGTGGCCTCGTCGGAGAAGAACGTGTGCAGGACGACACCGTCGGCGATGCACCCGGCAAGACGTAAGGTGTTGGGCGACATCGTCACGAGCAGGATGGGGACCGGTGGAACCGCGACACCGAGGTTGAGGTAGTCGTAGGTGCCGAGCGGACCGTCGTGGCCCAGGATCATCTCGCCGCGCCAAAGGGTGCGCAACACCGAGGCGGCGTCCGTGAGCTGGGCGCTCGTGACATCGGGAACCCCGAGAACCTGCCACTGTGCGGCGAATCCACGACCGAGGCCGAGCGCGAAGCGACCACCCGTCATGGTCGACAACGTGGCGGCCATGGACGCGGTGATGATGGGGTGACGGGTGTTGTGGTTGGTCGCGGCCGTGGCGACGCCCATGCGGCGGCTCGCCGCCGCGAGACCGCCCGCGAGCACGGCCGCGTCCTTCACGTTGAACCGCTCGGAGACGAAGGCGGCACCGAAGCCCGCGCGGTCGGCGAGCCGCGCCTCGTCGGCGAGTTCGGCGGGATCGACCGGATGGCGCGAGAGGGCGTAGTAGCCGATCTCCGGAAGCGTCTGCTGCGGAGCGGATTCCGGTGTCGGTGTGGTGGCCGCGGTCGAGGTCATGCCTGTGCGGCGACGGCTTGTCGATACACGCGGGACCGGGGCTCGCGCACCCAGAGTGTGCCCGTGCCGGGGACGGCGCCCTCGGATTTCAGGGTGCGCTTGAGGATCTTGTTCGTTGCGGTCGTGGGCAGGTCGTCCTCGATCCGGACATACGTCGGCCACGCTTTCGGCGACAGGTCGGGCTGTGCGGCAAGCTGTTCGGCGAAGGACTCCGGGGTCAGCTCGACGCCGTCCTGCAGGACGACGGCGGCCATCACCGCATCGCCGACGTGGTCGTCCGGAACGGCGTACACGGCAACGCGATTGATCTCGGGAACGCGCAACAGCACCCGTTCGATCGGTCCGGCGGCGAGGTTCTCGCCGTCGACGCGCATCCAGTCGCCGGTCCGGCCGGCGAGGTAGATCCAGTCGTCGGCGTCCTTGTACGCGAGGTCGCCCGACCAGTACATCCCGTGGCGGAGACGCTCGCTGGTGGCGTCGGAATCGTTGTAGTAGCCCATGAACATGCCGCCGCCCTCGATGTTCACCAGCTCGCCGATCGCGTCGTCGGCATTGAGAAGCGCCCCGCTGGAGTCGAATTCGGCACGCGGGCATTCGGTCAGCGTCGAGGAGTTGTACACTGCGACGTTCGGGAAACCCTTGCCGATCGAGCCGTGCGGGGTACCGGGCTCGCGGGTGATGATGATCGCCAGCTCGGTGGAACCGAAGCCGTCCCAGACGGTGCAGCCGAACCGGCGCGAGAAATCGTCGATGTCGCGGTCGGTGGCCTCGTTGCCGAACGCCACCCGAAGCGGATTGTCGGCGTCGTCGGGCCTCTCCTCGGTGGCCAGGATGTAGGCGAGCGGTTTGCCCACGTAGTTCATGTACGTCGCGTTGTAGCGGCGGATGTCGGCCAGGAAGGTAGAGGCGGAGAACTTGGCGGGCGCGATCGCGGCACCGCCGCACAGTGCGACGCAGTAACCCCCCATGAGCGCGGCACTGTGGAACAGGGGCATCGACAAGTAGCAGACGTCGCCGGGGCCGATGTCGTATTTGTCGGCGAGCACCGGGCCCGCGAACGGCATCATCATGTGCGCGAATTGGACCGGTTTGGGGTTCCCGCTGGTCCCCGAGGTGAAGATCAGCATGAACGTGTCCATCGCCCCGGGTACCGAATGCGGGGTCAACTCCGCGGCGCCGGAGAGCACCTCGGCCCACTGCGGAGTAGAGGTGTCCAGCACCGTCACGCCGGGTAGCTCCAAGCCATCGAGGAGAGGGCGGTGCTCGGCGTCGGTGAGCAGGATCTGACAGTCCGCGCGCACGATGTCGGCCGCCAGACCCTCACCGCGGCGAGTGTTGTTGATCCCCGCCGTCACGTAACCGCCCAGCGCGCCGGCGGCCAGGGCGATCAGCATGTCCGGCGTGTTCCCGAGCAGCACACCCACATGCAGCGGGCGCTCGGTGTCGGCGATGCCGAGAATCGCCGACGCGGCGCGTTCGGCGTCGCGAATGTACTCGCGCCACGTCCATTGCCGACCCTCGTAGGTGATCGCGAGGTTGTCGTCGTCGGCGCGTGCCTGCAGGAGCTGGGTGACTGTCTCGGCCATGCGGCAAATCTAGAACGTGTTCACCGCACGTGTATACAGATTTGCAGAATTGTCTACTGCGGTACCGGAGGGGGTCGCCGTGACCTTTGAAAGAACACTCGTGAGCGTCTGATCTCCATGCTCCCTGAGGTGCGAGCGAAGCGAGCCACGAAGGGTGTAACAACGTGTCTCGCCAGCCCTCCGAGGCTCGTCGCTTGCGCTCCTCACACCTCAGGGAGCACGGGTTACGGGCTTCATTCAGATCAGGGAGCAGGGTGGGTGGCTCGCGCCCTCCCGCTCAGCGGAGTGGGTGTGGTCGGCTCGGCGTCAGCGCGTGAACGATCCGCTGCCCGGGACGACCGTGAAGGTCTGGTCCCCCTGGCCGAGGATCGTCGTGGTGAACTCGACCGATCCCGCTCCGGTCGCAACGGCGACCCCGTCGGACGGACGACCGTCCGCACATGCGGCGAAGACCTCGTCGCCGGATGCGCCGGTCGAGGTGTTCTTCCAGGTGATCCCGACGCGCGCATCCTTCAGGTTGGTGGCGCAGGACTCGGTGGGCGTCGTGTTGAGCGTGATCAGCGTGACCCCGGGTTCGGTGGCCGAGGCGAGGATGCTCGCCACGAAACCGCCCGTGATGCCGTTGGCGCCGACGGTGACTCCGGCGTTGGGGACCTGCTCCACGCTGAGGGGTCGTTCCGCGGGTGCGGCGGAGGCGGTGCCTGCTCCTACGCCGAACGCTCCCACTGCCGCAATCGCCCCGATCGTCGCCACAGTTGTGCGTCGCATCTGTCTCTCCCGTCACTCTGGACACGTACGCACCCAGACTACGGGAGTGAGATTGGACTCTCCACTGTGAGATCGGCGGTACATCGCTGATACAAGAGATTTCATGAGCCAGCCGCACGATCCCCTGTCCGCGTTCCACCTCGGCGACATCTCGGTGTCGGAGACGGGCGTGCGTGCCTCGCAGCGGCTGTGCGCGCGGTTCGCCGACCATCGCGGCGTGATCGAGTTGCCGGCGCTCGCCGTGCTGTTCGATCACTGCGGTGGTATCCCGTTCCATCGCATCCACGACGACCCCGCCGCGGCGACCCTCCAGGCACGCCTGACGATGTCCACGCACGGCCGCGCAGAAGTGGGCGACCTGGTTGCCGCACGGGCCGAGGTGGTCATGCACGACGACGACTGGGGCTCGACGTCGGTCGAGATCCGCACCGGTACCGGGGACCTGTGCTGCGTCGGGACCGCACGCAACGTCCGCGTCGGCCGTGCCCCGACCGGTGCCACCCCGTCCGCCGAGATCGGCCACGCGACACCGCAATGCAGCGACGATGACGGGTCCGTCCTGCCCGAGCCCATACCCGCCGCGTTGTCCGGGCGGGCCGTGGTCGAGGAGATCGCGTCGAAGATGCGGGAACCCGGCCCGCTCACCGACATGCTCAACGGCCGCGTCGAGGTGATCGACGGCACCACCGACCGTGAGTCCGGCATCCGCTTTCGCAGCGCCACCGAACCGTGGATGGGCAACATGTTCGGCACCATGCACGGCGGCGTCATCGCCACCATCGCCGGCCAGGCGGCATCGTTCGCCGGGCATCTGCATGCCGGTGCCGGGCAGGAGTACTCGATCGGGGACATGGCGATCGGTTTCTACCGTTCACCTGCTGTCGACGGCAGTGAAGTGGTGGTCGAGGTGACGCCGATCAAACTCGGCCGCCGCATCTCGTCCTTCGAGGCGACGATGACCTCCTACGACGACGTCCTGCTGAGCCGAGCCACGGTCGACATCCACTACCGCTGATCGCAGTTGGGTCGTCAGCCGGCCGAGCTGCGTCGACCGAGCGTAGGGAGGTCGCTGCGTCCGTCGAGGTCGCTTCTTGCGGTCGGGTCGCCGAGTGGCTTCGACTCGGCGCCTCGACCTCGACGCGCTCCTTCGTCGCTTGCTCGGCCCGGCGGCTCCGCTCGGTGCCGGCTCAACCAGCGGTGGGGGCGCGGGTTGTCGAGTGGCTTCGACTCGGCGCCTCGCTCCGCTCGGTGCCGGCTCAACCAGCGGTGGGGGCGCAGGTCGCCGAGTGGCTTCGACTCGGCGCCTCGCTGCGCTCGGTGCCGGCTCAACCAGCGGGGGCGCGGGTCGCCGAGTGGCTTCGACTCGGCGCCTCCACCTCGACGCGCTCCTTCGTCGCTTGCTCGGCCCGGCGGCTCCGCTCGGTGCCGGCTCAACCAGTAGCGGTACCTGCGAGAAAAACAATCAAGCGCGCTTGATTCTTCTGATGCCGTGTGTGAGGGTGATCGCATGCCTGAGGGACAAGCAGCCGTGATCGGCGTCGTCGCCGACCTCGAAGCCGAATCCGCGCAGCTCGACACCCTCGTCGCGGGTCTCGACGATGCGGGCTGGGCCACCCCCACGCCGGCGCCGGGGTGGACGATCGCGCACCAGATCGCGCATCTGGCGTGGACCGACGAGGTGGCGGCGATCGCGGCCACCGACCCGGACCGGTTCGGCGCACTGCTCTCCGAGGCGGCGAGCAGCGTGGCGACCTACGTCGACGACGCCGCCGAAGCGGGGGCCGCCGCGCCGGCCGACGAGATCCTGGCCGGGTGGCGGGCGGCGCGCGAACGTCTCGCCGACGCGCTGCGCGAGGTACCGGCCGGCGTCAAGATCCCGTGGTTCGGACCACCGATGTCCGCGGCGTCGATGGCGACCGCGCGCCTGATGGAGACATGGGCGCACGGCCTCGATGTCGCCGACGCCCTCGGTGTTCCCGTCGTGCCGACCGATCGGATCCGCAGCGTTGCCCACATCGGCGTCCGCACACGCGACTTCGCCTACATCGTCAACGGCCGTACGCCGCCGGCCGAGCCGTTCCACTACGCGCTCACCGCGCCGTCGGGCGAGATCTGGACCTGGGGCCCGGACGACGCATCGAACAGCGTGCGCGGGCCGGCACTCGACTTCTGCTTCCTGGTGACCCAGCGACGCGCACTCGCCGACCTCGAACTCGAGCTCATCGGGTCCGACGCGGTCGAATGGTCGGGGATCGCACAGTGTTTCGCAGGTCCGCCCGGGCCGGGTCGCGAACCGCGGGCGAGCTGAGACGCCCGTCGTCGTCACCATCCGCCGCTGACGTCCACCGCCCCCCAGACGCCGCCGAATCGTCCGATCGCAGCAGCACGCAGTCGCACGCAGTCCGACAGGAGAACACGATGCCCATCGCCAGTCCGATCTGGGAGACACCCGAACGCCTCGAACTGCGTTCCACCGTGCGCCGATTCGTCGACAAACACATCCTCCCGTTCCAGGACGACTGGGAGCGCGAGGGTGCCATCCCCCGTGAACTGCACATCGAGGCGGCCAAACTGGGTCTGTTCGGGCTCGGGGTCCCCGAGGAGGTGGGTGGCTCCGGCGGTGATCTGATCGACAGCACGATCCTCGGCGAGGAACTGCATTACGCCGGCGCGGCCGGTGGCGTCTTCGCGTCGCTGTTCACCCACGGCATCGCCCTGCCGCACCTGATCGCCGCCGGCGACCCCGACCAGATCGACCGGTGGGTGCGGCCCACGCTCGCGGGCGAGAAGATCGGGAGCCTGGCGATCACCGAACCCGGCGGCGGAAGCGACGTCGGCCACCTGACGACGAAAGCCGAGCGCGACGGGGACCACTACGTCGTCAACGGTTCCAAGACCTACATCACCTCCGCGGTCCGCGCCGACTTCGTCGTCGTCGCCGTCCGCACCGGAGGACCGGGAGCCGCGGGCGTGTCACTGCTCGTCGTCGAGAAGGGCACACCCGGCTTCGAGGTCACGCGGAAGCTGGACAAGATGGGGTGGCGCAGTTCCGACACCGCGGAACTGTCCTTCGTCGATGCGCGGGTGCCGGTCACCAACCTGGTCGGGCCCGAGAACTCCGGATTCGCGCAGATAGCAACTGCTTTCGTCACCGAACGGTCCGGTCTGGCGGTGCAGGCGTACGCCAGTGCGCAACGCTGCCTCGATCTCACCCTGCAGTGGGCGCGCGACCGTGAGACCTTCGGCAAACCGATCATCGCCCGGCAGTCGGTGCAGGACACGCTGATCGAGATGGCGCGCCGCATCGACATCGCCCGCACCTACACGCGGGCCCTCGTCGAACGGAAGGTCAGCTCCACCGACGACCTCATCGCCGAGGTGTGCTTCGCCAAGAACACCGCGGTCGAGGCGGGGGAGTGGGTGGCCAACAAAGCCGTTCAGCTGCACGGCGGCCTCGGTTACATGACCGGCACCGAGGTCGAACGGCAATACCGCGACATGCGCATCATCGGGATCGGTGGCGGCACCACCGAGATCCTCAACGGACTGGCCGCCAAACGGCTCGGTTACCAGGCCTGACCGGCCGCCGAAACCGTCCGCCGCCGAACCACATCGAAGACCGAGACAGGGAGCATCGACATGACCGTGGACACCAATCCGTTCGTGGAGACCACCGAACGCGCCGAGCTGCGCGCGGCGGTCGCCGGACTCGCCGCGAAGTACGGACAGGAGTACTTCCGTGAGTGCGCGCGCACCGGCCGCAAGACCGACGAGTTGTGGGCCGAGGCGGGCAAGCTCGGCTTCATCGGGGTCAATCTCCCCGAGGAGTACGGCGGCGGCGGTGCCGGTATGTACGAGCTCGCCATCGTGATGGAGGAGATCGCCGCATCGGGCACCGGACTGCTGATGCTCGTCGTCTCACCGGCCATCTGCGGCAACGTCATCGCGCGTTTCGGCACCGACGAGCAGAAGCAGCGGTGGCTGCCGGGTCTCGCCGACGGGTCGATCACGATGGCGTTCGGTATCACCGAACCCGATGCCGGCTCCAATTCCCACCAGATCACCACCACGGCCCGTCGGGACGGCTCGGACTGGTTGCTCACCGGCCAGAAGGTCTACATCTCCGGCGTCGACCAGGCGCAGGCCGTGTTGATCGTCGCCCGCACCGAAGACGCGAAGACCGGCAACCTCAAGCCCGCGCTCTTCATCGTCCCCACCGACTCCGAGAACTTCTCGTACACGATGATCGACATGGAACTGCAGAACCCCGAGAAGCAGTTCCAGCTCTTCCTCGACGATGTGCGATTGCCCGCCGACGCGCTCGTCGGCTCCGAGGACGCTGCCCTGAGTCAACTGTTCGCCGGGCTCAATCCGGAACGCATCATGGCCGCGGCGTCGGCCGTCGGGATGGGCCGGTTCGCGCTCGACAAGGCGGTGTCGTACGTGAAGGAGCGCACGGTGTGGAAGACGCCGATCGGTGCGCACCAGGCGATCGCGCACCCGCTCGCCCAGGGCAAGGTCGAGCTCGAGATGGCCAAGCTGATGATGCAGAAGGCCGCGACCCTCTACGACGCCGGCGACGACTGGGGCGCCGCCGAGCCGGCCAACATGGCGAAATACGCGGCCGCCGAGGCCTGTGTGAAGGTCGTCGACCAGGCCGTGCACTCCCTGGGCGGCAACGGTCTGACCACCGAGTACGGACTGGCGCCGATGCTGAGCCTCGCCCGAATCGCCCGCATCGCCCCGGTGAGCCGGGAGATGATCCTCAACTTCGTCGCGCAGACCAGCCTCGGGCTGCCGAAGTCCTACTGAGGCTCGCGGTGACCACGTCGTCGGCGAACACCCGCTCGCCGCAACAGGAACGCTCGCGGTTGACCCGCGAGCGCCTGTTGCGGTCCACGGTCGACGCGCTGGCCGCGGACGGCTGGGCCGCCGCGACCGTGGCCGCGGTCGCCGAACGTGCCGGCGTGTCCCGCGGTGCGGCGCAACATCACTTCCCGACGCGCGAAACCCTCATCACCGCGGCACTCGAGCAGGTCTTCGAGGACATGACCCGCGCTGCGGTCGGGGATCCGCACGCATCGCCGGAGGCGGCCGACGAAGTGACCCCGGACCGGGTCATCCGCGCCGTCCAGCGGGCCGTCGACGTCTACACCGGCACCGAATTCAAGGCAGCACTCCAGGTCTGGGCCGCCGCCGCGTCCGACCCGGCGCTGCGGCGGCTGATCCTGCCACTCGAGGCGAAGTTCGCCCGCGCGGCCCATCAGCGGACGATGGCCGCGATGGGGGTGGCACCGGACGACGAGACCGGTCACCGGCTGGTGCAGGCGACTCTGGACATGGCGCGCGGACTCGGCCTGGCGGACACGCTGTCCGATGACTCCGCCCGGCGTGCGCTGGTCGTCGACACCTGGTCGGCGCAGCTCGTCGCGGCGTTCGGGAGCACGACCGCGGACCGGCCGGACGCGGACTAACCGCGTTCGGCGGCGGGGTGTCCGGGTTCCGAGGCATCGGGTCGCCGACCGCGGGTGCCGACCCAGTAGACGCCGAACGACATGAAGGCCATGCCGACGAACACGACCACGAGCGAGATCGTCATCGACAGGTAGCCCTGCCCGCGCGGATCGATGAACGGGTAGGGATACCAGTCCGCGAACGGCCCGCGGATCAAGGTGTAGACGCCGTACACCAGCGGGATCGTGAGCCAGGACAGCCACGCCCGTTCGGGGAGTCGCCGGGCGCGCACCACGATCCAGTCCACGAGCATCACCAGCGGGATGACGCGATGCAGCACGTCGTTCACCCAGGCGTAGGTGACGTCGACATCGATGCCCTGCAGCAGTAGCGCATAGACGATCCCGGTGATGACCATGCAGGTGGTCGCCGCCCCGCGGCACCACTCCCATACCGGGCCTGCCGGCGCGAGCAGTCCGCCGGCGAGCAGGACGATGGCGGCGAAGATGTTGCTCAGCACCGTGAAGTAGCTGAAGAAGTTCGCGAGCGTGAAGCCGGCGTCGCCGTAGCGCAGCACCGCCTGATACACGAGCGCGGTGACGCCCAGGGCGGCAAAGGCGATGCGGAGCAGACGTATCCACCAGGTCGCGGTCACATGTGTGATTCAAGCACCTCGTGCGGGCGCGGACCGGGAAACCCGCCCGGCGACGTGGGTGGCCGGTTCGCCCGAGGGAGACAGCACCTCGGGCGAACCGACCGGGTATTCACTCCGCGTGGATGATGACCCCGCGGATGTTCTTGCCGTCCCGCAGATCCTGGTATCCCTCGTTGACCTGGTCGAGGGTGTAGGTCTGCGTGACCAGTTCGTCGAGCTTGAGCTGCCCCGCGTCGTACAGGCGCAGCAGTTTGACGATGTCGTACTGCGGATTGGCCGAGCCGAACAGACTGCCCTTGATGGTTTTCTGGTTCAGGGTCAGATCGGTTCCGGAGACCTGCACGGTCAGCTTCGTCGGATCGGCGAGACCGGTGATGACGACCGTCCCGCCCTTGCCCACGACGGCGGTCGCGTTGGCCACGACCTCCGCGTCGACCGTGCCGACGAGGATGAGGGCCTGATCGGCACCCTGCCCCCAGGTCAGTTCGTTGACCTTCTCCGCGGCCTCGGCGGCATCGGCGAAGGCATGAGTGGCACCGAATTTGAGCGCCGTGTCGCGCTTGAGCGCGACCGGGTCGACGACCACGACGTATTTGGCCCCGGCCGACACCGCGCCCTGCACCGCGTTGATGCCCAGGCCGCCGATGCCGTAGATCACCACGGTGTCGCCGGCACGCACGCCGCCCGCGTACACCGAGGTGCCCCAGCCCGAGGGCACGCCGCAACCGACGAGCACTGCCTTGTCGAGCGGCAACCACTCGTCGACCTTGACGACCGAGTGCTGCGAGATCGTCGCGCGTTCGGCGAAGGTGCCGAGCATGCACATGGCTCCGAAATCGTCACCGCCACCGTGGAATCGGAATGTGCCATCGGGCATCGAGCCCTCGAGGATGGTGGCGCCCATATCGCAGAGGTTTTGCCGGCCGGTGGAGCAGTAGCGGCAGGTGCCGCAGTTCGGGATGAAGCTGCAGACCACGTGGTCGCCGGGCTTGACCTTGGTGACGCCCGGGCCGACCGCCTCGATGATCCCCGAACCCTCGTGGCCGCCCACGATCGGATAGCGGGGCGGGAGGTCGCCGTCGGTCAGGTGAAGGTCGGAGTGGCACAGCCCGGCCGCGGTGTACTTGATCAGCACCTCGCCTTCGCGGGGCTCGTCGAGGTCGAGTTCGACGATCTCGAACGGCTTTCCGGGTCCGGTGAGGACGGCGGCCTTGGTGGTGAGAGACATGAAATCGTGCTCCTTGGGTGTACTCGAGGGCGGATGGGGGTCAGAGCGAGATGTTGACGGCCTTGGTCTGGGTGTAGAGCTCGATGGCCGACGAGCCGAGTTCGCGCCCCCATCCCGACTGCTTGTAACCGCCGAACGGCATCGCCGTGTCGAAGCCGTTGTACTGGTTCACCCAGACCGAGCCGGCCTTGATCTGTCGAGCTGTCCGGTGCGCCTTGGACAGATCCGTGGTCCAGATGCCTGCTGCGAGACCGTAGATGGAGTCGTTGGCCGCGGCCGCGACCCCGGTGTCGGCATCGAAGGGCATGGCGGCGACGACGGGACCGAAGATCTCCTCCCGCACGATCGAGAAACTCGGGGCGACGTCGACGAAGACGGTCGGTTCGATGAAGAATCCCTCGTCGCCCCAACGCTTTCCGCCCGTCAGCGCCCGTGCGCCGTCGGCGAGGCCCGCCGCCAGGTATCCCGAGACGCGATCGAACTGCTCTTGGCTGACCAGCGGTCCGAGTTCGGTCGACGGGTCGAGGCCGGGTCCGATCTTGGCCTGCGAGGCCGCCTCCGCGACGGCCGCGGTGAAGTCGTCGAAGATCGGCCGCTCGACGAAGAGACGTGTTCCGGCGACACAGCACTGTCCGTGGTTGAACATCCAGGCCGCGACCGACCCGGCGACCGCCTTCTCGAAGTCGGCGTCGGCGAACACGATGTTGGGGCTCTTGCCGCCGAGTTCCAGCGACACCTTCTTGAGGTTGCCCTTCGCGGCGTCGACGATCTTCTTGCCGACCTCCGTCGAGCCGGTGAACGCGATCTTGTCGACGTCGTCGTGCGCGGCGAGCGCCGCGCCGGCCTCGCCGTAACCGGTGACGATGTTGACCACGCCCGGTGGGAAGCCGGCCTCTTGGAACACCTCGCCGAGGAGCAGGGCCGTCAGCGGGGTCTGTTCGGCCGGCTTGAGGATGACGGTGTTGCCGGCCGCCAATGCGGGGGCCAGCTTGAACGCGGCCATCAGGAGCGGGAAGTTCCACGGCACGATCAGGCCGCAGACTCCGACCGGCTCGCGCAGGGTGTACGCGTGGAACTCGCCGCCGGGCACGAACGGCATCGAGACGTCGACCGTCGAGCCGGTGATCTTGGTGGCGAGGCCCGCGTTGTAGCGGAAGATGTCGGCCGACCAGTTGGCGTCGACCGCGGCGGCGATGGTGGCCGCCTTGCCGTTGTCGAGCGCCTCCAACTGGCCGAACTCCTCGGCGCGTTCGGTGAGGATGTCGCCGACCCGCCACAGCAGGCGTTCGCGTTCATTCGGCTTCATCCGGGTCCACGGGCCGTCGTCGAAGGCCTGGCGCGCGGCGCGGACCGCGCGGTCGATGTCGGCCGCGTCGCCGTGGGCGACCGAGGTGAGCGGACGCGCCGTCGCGGGATCGATGGTCTCGAAGGTGCGGCCCGAGGCCGACCACACCCACTCGCCGCCGATCAGCATCGGACGGTCGGCGGAGATGAAATCGCGAACGCGCTCATGCAGGGCGGTGTCGGGAACGACGGCGGTCATGTGGCCTCCTGGTTGGCGTGGTGCCGGCGGTGATGTGGTCGGTGGAGTGATCTCGGTCATATTCGACCTGACTTATTTCTCTCACCGTTCCGACATGTCGCCGTGTCCAGAAACTGAACACCTGGGCTGTACAGGGGTCGCGGCGACCGGCCGTCACCGCGTGGCTACCGTGAGACGCCGGACAAGTCAGGGACCTTCGGAGGAGCAGAGTGAACGTGCGCCCAGCGGGCAGGGTCGGCGCCGCCCTGCGTGGCCTCGGCCCGGTGACCGGGGGTATCTCGATCCGTGAGGCCCTCCGGGCGGGAGCAGGGGCCGGGGTGGCGCTCGGACTCGTCGGTCTGGTGCTCGCCGCGTCGGGGGTCGACCTGCGGCTCGGACTCTTCCTGATCGCGCCGTTCGGGGCGACCGCCGTGCTCGTCTTCGCCGCGCCGAACAGTCCGTTGGCGCAGCCGTGGCCCGCGACCGTCGGCAACGCGGTGTCGGCAGTCGTGGGGGTGGCGACCACCCTCACCATCGGCCAGCCCGCGCTCCGGGTGGCGCTCGCAGTCGGTCTGTCCGTGGCCCTGATGATCGGGTGCCACGCGGTCCATCCGCCTGCCGGCGCGGTGGCGATGACAGCCGCGCTCAGTCCGGAGACGATCCAGTCGCTGGGGTTCCGATTCGTCCTCGCACCCGTCCTCGCGGGCACACTCCTGCTGGTGGTCCTCGCCGCCGGGTACGCCCGGTTGACCGGACGGCGTTATCCGTATCGCCGGTTCGACGCGGCGCCCCCGCCGGCGGCGCGGCTGGGTCTGGACGAGGACGAACTGACCGGCATCCTCGACCGGTACGAGCAGTCGCTCAACCTCGGTGTCGCCGACCTCGCGCGACTGATCGGGGCCGCCGAACTGCAGGCTGCCGGTCATCGCGCGGGCCCGCTCGCCGCGAAAGACGTGATGTCCCGAGACCTGGTGACCGTGAACCCCGAGACGCCGCTGCGAGACGTCGCCGTCCTCTTCGACGAGTACGGCTTCACCTCGCTGCCGGTGACCGCAAACGACGGCATGTTCGTCGGTGTGGTGTTCCAGATCCATCTCGTGCGGCGGTTGATGCGTCCGGACGACGTCGAGTTGTGCGCCGCGGACGTGATGTCGGCGGAACCGGCCGTCGCGACCCCGGGCACGCCGGTCGGGGCGCTGTTGCCGCTGCTCGCCGAGAGCGGATGCGACGCGGTCCCGGTGTTGGATGGGCACACCCTGGTCGGCATCGTGACCCGGACCGACCTCATCGCGGCGCTCGCACGGCAGACGCTGCGGGACCCGATGCCCCGCAGCACGGTGCCGGAGTAGCCGGCGCGCTCAGATGTCCAGTGCGCGCATCCGCGAGTACAGCGTCGTCCGGCTGATGCCGAGATCCCTTGCGGCATGCACCTTGTTGCCGCGGGCGCGGTCCAGCGCCTCGACGATCGCGGTGCGCTCGGCCTGCTCCCGGCCGGACAGGTGCGCGGCCCGGCTGGTCGTCCGGTAAGCGGGTGGCAGGTCGGCGGGTTCGACGACCCGCGCGGCGCGCGCTCGGCACGCCAGGGCAGCCTGCCGGAGCACCGAGTTGAGCTCGGTGAGGTTGCCCGGCCAGTCGTCGCAGAGCAGCGCATCCGTCGCCAGCCCGGACAGCGTGAGTTCTGGGTCGATGTCGGTCAGTGCGCTGCTCGCGATCGCCGCCAGCTCCGAGGTCCGATGACGTAGTGGAGCGAGATCGACCCGTGTGGCGCACCGGGCGAGGAGTGCGGCGACTCCCGGACTCGCCTGGTCGCGCGGCCCGCCGACGACGATCAGCGGCGACTCCGGCGAGCTCGACACCGCCACGCGCCCGAGTAGGGCGACCGCCTGCGCGTCGAGTAGGTCGACGCCGTCGATCACCAGGGTCGTGCTCATCGATCGGGCGCGTCCGACGAACGCGGGGATGTCGGGGCGACGACCGCTGATGATCTCGTCGGCGACATCGACGATCACCGGTGGCGAATCGGCTTCGGCGGCGAGCGCAGCGGCGTGGGTGCTGCGTCCGGTCCCCGGTTCGCCGGTGATCGCGACGCTGGTGCGGGACGGGGCGGTCGGTGGCGCGGACCGCCTCGGCGGCGGCTCGCTGACCGGCCGGAAGCGGAACAGGGCCGCGCCGCAGGCGCCCGGCACGGGTTCGACGGCGACCTCGACCTCGGCGCCCGACACCAGGGTCAGCGGCAGTACCGTCGCGCGCAGTGCGGGATCGGTCGCGACGATCCGCATCGCGCCGATGTCGGTGGGGGAGAGCAGTTCGGCAGCAAGGGCATTCGTGAGCTGGAGGTCGTCGCCGATGGCCGCGACGGCGAGGTCGCGACGCGGTGCGGCGCGCTGGAACGCGTCGAGGACGCATCGCTGGTGCGCTCGCGACCGGTCCAGCAGGCGGTCGGCGATGTCGGCGACGATCCCGTTGACGACCGGGATCGCCAGGGGGTTGATGCGATCGGCGATCTCGGACATGCAGATGATCCCGGCCAGTCTGCGGGTCGCGGGATGGATGATCGGCTGTCCGAAGCAACTGATCGACTTGAACTGGTCCAGGTAGTGCTCGGAGCTGTTCACGACGATCCCGCCCCGGGTCTCCGCCGGGGTACCGAGGGCTGTCGTCCCGACGACGTCCTCGCCGAACGGCACGCCCGGCGAGGCGCCGATCGCGTCGAGACGGCGCTCCACGGTCGTGCCGAACGCCACCCGCGTCACCATCCGGCACTCGTGGTCGACGAGCAGCAGCGAGACATCGGTGTCGGCGAGTCGGGCGGCGGCGTCATCGAGGACCGGGCGGGCGGCGTCGAGCAGCGGGTCGGCGGCAGCGATGTCCTGGACCTGCGTCGGCGTCCGGTCCTCGGGGCGGACCCCGGACAGCTCCGACCGACGCCACGACGACTCGATGACGGGCCGTCGGGGCGACGAATCGGAGGTGCGGTGCAACGTGTCGATACCCACCAACGTGACACACGTCACCGTGGAACGAAAGGCCGGGTCCGCGATCGGCGGTGGCCGGGCCCCGATGGCGGGGTACTACCGTGGTCGCATGCGCGTGGCGACCTGGAACGTGAACTCCGTGAAGCAGCGCATCCCGCGCCTGTTGCCCTGGCTCGACGAGCGCCGACCCGACGTGGTGTGCCTGCAGGAGACCAAACTCTCCGACGCCGCGTTCGACGAGTCACTCGGCACTGATCTCGCCGAGCGCGGATACGAGGTCGCGCACGCCGGACAGGGGCAGTGGAACGGGGTGGCGCTGTTGTCGCGGGTCGGACTCGACGACGTCCGGATCGGATTCGACGGCATGCCCGGATACCCCGACCCGTCGACTCTCGAGGCGCGGGCGGTGTCGGCGGTGTGCGGCGGACTCCGGATCCACTCGCTGTACGTGCCGAACGGCCGGACCCCGGACTCGGACCACTACACCTACAAACTCGAGTGGCTCGCGGCGCTGGCCCGCGCCGTGGAGGACCCGACCACGACACTCCTGTGCGGCGACATGAACATCGCACCGGCCGACGCCGACCTGTTCGACCCCGCCGCGTATGTGGGACACACCCACGTCACCCCGGCGGAACGGGCCGCGCTGGCCACCTTCGAATCGATGGGCCTGCGCGACGTCGTCCGGGACCGGTGGCCGAACGAGCGTGTGTTCAGCTACTGGGACTACCGCGCCGGCATGTTCCACAAAGACCTCGGGATGCGCATCGACCTGATCCTCGCCGGAGCGTCCGCTGCCGATCGCCTCGCGGCCGCCTGGATCGACCGGAAAGCACGCAAGGGCAGCAAGCCGAGTGACCACGCGCCGGTCATCGTCGACCTCGACGAGGCTCCCGATGGCGACATCGGACCGGTGGTCCCGCCGCCGTCGAATCCGGCGAAACCCGGTGCGACGAAGGTGAAACTGCCGCAGACGCCGGAATGATGCCCCGCCCGGCGTCCACGACGCGCCTGCGCCGTTCGGTCATCGCGGCCGCCCGGGCCTACGGGCGCCTGCTCGGCACGGTGCTCTCCGTCGCCCGCCGGCTCGGGGCGGGACGATTCGGCGACGCCCCGGCGGCCACGGCGGGTGTGCTCCTTGCGGTGCACCTGGTGCCGGTGACGATCTGGCTCGGCCCGCTCGGGTTCGTCGTCGTGCTGGGCGCGGGCCTCGTCACATCGAACGTCATCCGCCGCCGCGTGCGTCATCGCGGGTTGACCCCGGCCGAGCGAAGCGTGGCCGTGGCGGTTTTCGGGGACGCGGGGTGGCTCGATGACGTCGTCCTCACCGATCTCGCCGGTCGGGGCGGGCGCGCCTTCACGGTGCCCGCGGTCGACGGCCGCATCCTCTGCAATCTCGGGTCGCACCTCGACGCGACCCTGGGGCAGGGGACCAGGGCATATCCGGTGCCGGGTCAGCTGCTCATCCACGAACTGGTCCACGCCTGGCAGATCGCCGCTGCCCGGTCCCCTGCCGGGTTCCTCGCCGATGCGATGGCCGACCAGGCCCGGTACGAACTGGGCGAGGACGTGTACGGCGTGCGCGATGCCGGTGAGAACCACCACATGCCGCGCCGGGGCGAGGTGGAACGGCAGGCGACGATCGTCGACCGGTGGTTCGGCGGTCAGTCCTCGCCGACGCGTCGACCGTGCGACCCCGAGAGCCCGTCCGCACCCGTGATCGAGCAGCTCAGGCGACCCGTGCAGCGCGGATGACGGAATGGTCGCACCGGCGACTCGCGCCCTCGACGCATGCGGTTTGACGGTGTAGAAGTGGGAGGGTCACGCCGAGCACGAGCGTGGCCCGGAGCCGATCGCGCACGACCCGTTCACCTGCCGGTTGCGTGCAGGATCCGTTTTTTGACCTGTGTAAACCCGATCGGTAGAGTGGATCGTCGGTGCCCGGCCCATGCTGGGCCAGTCCGCATGCCTGCCCTACGGCTCTCGAGCCGCCGAGCATCTCGGGGTACGGCCGGCAGAGGGGCTGACAGGCGAATCCGCTGTCGAGTGTATGACACGCCCGACCTCGGGGTAGCGAAAATGTACTGACCAGCACATACGTGCTGGTGGGGCGAGTTGTGGAAGCCGCGAAAACAGGCCTGCCAGCCACTTCGTGCTTGCCCGGAGCACCAACCACAACCGATGACAAAGAGGAACGAACACCTAGTGCCAACCATCAATCAGCTGGTCCGCAAGGGCCGTCACGACAAGGCTGCCAAGACCAAGACCGCGGCCCTCAAGGGAAGCCCGCAGCGT